>NZ_QTKI01000112.1:0-12609 GCF_010820945.1 Rhodopseudomonas sp. BR0C11 | reverse complement strand
TGGTTGAAGTCGATCGAGACGTTCGGCGCGTTGGTGTAGCCGAGGATGCCCTTGAGCTCCTGCTCGGCGGCGCGCTTGATCGCTTCGTTGATCTCTTCCTTGGTGGTGGCCTTCTTGGCGATGATCTTGAGGTCGACCACCGAGACGTTCGGGGTCGGCACGCGGATCGCGACGCCGTCCAGCTTGCCCTTCAGCTCGGGCAGCACCAGGCCGATCGCCTTGGCGGCGCCGGTCGAGGTCGGGATCATCGACATCGCCGCGGCGCGGCCGCGGTAGAGATCCTTGTGCATGGTGTCCAGCGTCGGCTGGTCGCCGGTGTAGGCATGGATCGTGGTCATGAAGCCGGTTTCGATCCCGACGGTGTCGTTGAGCACCTTGGCGACCGGGGCCAGGCAGTTCGTGGTGCACGAGCCGTTCGAAACCACCATGTGGTCCTTCGACAGCGTGGCGTGGTTGACGCCATACACGATGGTCGCGTCAGCGCCGTCCGACGGAGCCGAAACCAGAACGCGCTTGGCGCCGGCGGTCAGCAGCGCGGCGGCCTTATCGCGCGCGGTGAAGATGCCGGTGCATTCCAGCGCGATATCGACGCCGACTTCCTTGTACGGCAGCGCCGACGGATCCTTGATCGCCGTCACCTTGATCTTGCCGCGGCCGGCATCGATCGTGTCGCCGTCGACCTTGACCTCGTGCGGGAAGCGGCCGTGGACGGAGTCGAAGCGCAGCAGATGGGCGTTGGTCTCGACCGGGCCGAGATCGTTGATCGCAACGACTTCGATATCCTTACGACCGGACTCGTAGATCGCCCGCATAACGTTGCGGCCGATGCGGCCAAACCCATTGATCGCGACCCGAACTGCCATCCAACTTCTCCTCGCTGCAGATGATTTTCAATTCTACGACGGGGCGCTCCCCGTACTCTTGCGCGGTTTCATGCCCAAAATACCGAGCGGTTGCAATCCGCTCGTTCATGATTCAGATCAAAGACTTACCGCAGGCGCGGCCCACCTGATGCGGTGAACTGCCGCGCTCGAAAAATTGCGCGATCCTTAATCGCCCGCGTGCGGGCGCCGCGATATTAGGCGGCGAGCCGACGCTTAGCGGCGTCCGCCACGGCCTCGGCGGTAATTCCGAAGTGCTTGTAGAGGTCCTTGGCCGGCGCACTGGCGCCGAAGCCGGTCATGCCGACGAAGCCGCCGTCCGGACCGATCACCGCGTCCCAGCCGAACCGCACCGCGGCTTCGACCGCGACCTTGACCGGCGCATCGCCGATGATCGTCGCACGGGTGGCGTCGTCCTGCGCCAGCAGCAGATCGAGCGACGGCACCGAGACGACGCGGGCGGCGACGCCCTGCACCTCGAGCAGCTTCTGCGCCGCGACCGCGATCTCGACCTCGGAGCCGGTGGCGAAGATCGACACCTGCGCCTTGCCCGGCGCCGGGATCAGCTCGTAGCCGCCGGTGGCGCAGAGGTTGGCCTCGGAGGTCGCGGTGCGGACCTGAGCAAGGTTCTGCCGCGACAGCGCCAGCACGGTCGGCCCGTTGGTGTTCTCCAGCGCGAGCTGCCAGCATTCGGCGGTCTCGACCGCGTCGGCCGGGCGGAATACCCGCATGTTCGGCATCGCCCGCAACGCAGCGAGGTGTTCGACCGGCTGATGCGTCGGGCCGTCTTCGCCGAGCCCGATCGAATCGTGGGTCATGATGTAGACAACCGGCACATGCGACAGCGCAGCGACCCGCATCGACGGCCGCGCATAGTCGGTGAAGCACAGGAAGGTGCCGCCGGCCGGCGCAAAGCCGCCGTGCAGCGCAAGGCCGTTCATCGCTGCCGCCATGCCCATCTCGCGGATGCCGTAGTGGATGTAGCGGCCGGAGAAATCGTCCGGGGTCACGTCCTTGGCCTGCTTGACGCGCGTGTTGTTGGAGGGCGTCAGGTCGGCAGAGCCAAGCAGCAGCTCGGGCACCACCGGCGTCAGCGCTTCCAGCGCCAGTTCGCTGGCCTTGCGGGTGGCGATGGTCTGCGGTTCGGCGACCAGCTTGTCCTTGAGCGTACGGATGGTATCCGCAATCGCCGCCGGCCGCTTACGGTCGATCACCCGGCGCTTGAAATCCTCGCGCTTGTCCGCCGGCAGCGCGTCGAACCGGGTCAGCCAGTCGGCACGGGCGGAGGCGCCTTGCTTGCCGACATTGCGCCAGGCGCCGAGCACGTCGTCCGGAATCTCGAACGGGCCGTAGTCCCAGCCGAGCGCCTTTTTGGCGCCGGCAAGCTCTTCGGCCCCGAGCGGTTCGCCATGCGCCTTCGAGGTGCCGGCCTTATGCGGCGCGCCGAACCCGATCGTGGTCTTGCAGGCGATCATGGTCGGCCGGTCGGAGGCCTGGGCTTGGCGGATCGCGTCGGCGATCGCTTTGTGGTCGTGACCGTCGATCCGGAACGAATTCCAGCCATGCGCCTGGAAGCGCGCGACCTGGTCGACATTGTCGGTGAGCGACAGCGGCCCGTCGATCGAGATGCCGTTGTCGTCGTACAGGAAGATCAGCTTCGACAGCTTGAGGTGCCCGGCGAGCGCGATCGCCTCGTGGCTGACGCCTTCCATCAGGTCGCCGTCCGAGCACAGCACGTAGGTGTAGTGATCGACGATGTCGCCGAACTCCGCCTGCAGCAGCCGCTCCGCCAGCGCCGTGCCGACCGAGGATGCGACGCCCTGGCCGAGCGGGCCGGTGGTGGTCTCGACCGACGAGGTGATGCAGTTCTCCGGGTGGCCCGGCGTCTTGGAGTCGAGCTGGCGGAAATTCTTGAGCTGAGCGAGCGTCAGCTCCTCGTTGCCGGTCAGATACAGCAGCGCATAGAGCAGCATCGAGCCGTGGCCGGCCGACAGGATGAAACGGTCGCGGTCCGGCCAGTGCGGATCGGCGGCATCGAACTTCAGAAACTGCGACCACAGCACGGTCGCGACATCGGCGGCGCCCATCGGCAGCCCGGGATGGCCGGATTTGGCCTTCTCCACCGCATCCATCGCCAGCGCCCGGATTGCGTTTGCCATACGGGAATGATCGACCTGCGCCATGATGGATCTCGCCTGAAAATGAGGGTTGCGGTTGTTCCGGTAGAATCGGAACGTGCCCTGCCTCCATGGCAGGGCGATGAACAGAACAGATGGGGCTGGACAGCCGGGGAAGCCAGTTCGGCATAGCACCCGATACCGCTAGGGCCAACATTTCGCCCCGGAACCGGCCCTGCAGTGGGCGCTTTGCGGTGCATAGTTCAGCGGCAGCGTTGCGCTGGGCTTCTGCGCCACGTAAATTTCATGCCCTAAAGGCTTGTTCAATCGTGGCTTTTGTGGGGGTCCCAGAGACCTCAGGTGTGGGAGCTTGCGAGGGGTCGCGCAACGAGCATGACGGATCGTCCTGCCCACGGTTCCATCGCTGCCGATCAGGCACCGGCCGAGATCGTTGCGGCGGCTCGCCGCCTCGCGGCGGCGCTCGAAGCGCTGGAAAGCGCGGTGGAACGGCGTGCCGAGGCCGACCGCGACGAGGACGAGCTGGCCTCGCGAATCCAGGCGCTCGGCGCCGATCGGTCGCGCCTCGCCGACGAACTCGACGGTGCGCTGGTGCGCAGCCGCAAGCTCGAGCGGGCCAACCGCGAGATCGCGCAGCGGCTCGACTCCGCCATCGACACCATTCGCCACGTGCTCGACACGGAAGCGGGCGATCCACAGCCGGCCGAGGAGGAGTCATGAGCTCGAGCGACTCCGCTGGATCCGCCAACCACGTCAGCGTCACCATCAACGGCCGGCAATACCGGATGGCCTGCGAGCCGGGCCAGGAGCCGCAACTGCTCGGGCTCGCTGAAAATCTCGAGACGCGGATTCAGAGCCTGCGTGGCCGGTTCGGCGAGATCGGCGATGCGCGGCTGACTGTGATGGCGGCGCTGATGATGGCCGATGAACTCCTCGACGCCCACGGCCGCATCGCCTCGCTGCAGCAGGAAGTCGATGCTTTGCGCAACGACCGCGCCGCTTCGCTCGATCGCACCGTGTCGACCAACCGCGCCGTCGCCGCCGCGCTCAACAGCGCCGCCGAACGCATCGAGCGCACCACCCAGGTCCTCAACCGCACCATCGGCGGCGGCATCGCGATCGGGTAGGTGTACTTCGTCATTCCGGGGCACGCGCAGAGCGCGTGAGCCCGGAATCCCGATATGTTGAAACGCCGGTTGCTCGACAGCTCCAGATTCCGGGTTCGCTCGCGTTCGCGAGCGCCCCGGAATGACGCTTTGAACTACTGCTTTCGTAACACCGCCACCAACTCAACATGCGGCGTGTACTTGAACTGATCGACCGGGATCACGCGTTCGAGTTTGTAGCCGCCATCGATCAGCAGCTTTGCGTCGCGGGCGAAGGTGGTGGCGTTGCAGGAGACGGCGAGTAGCAGCGGCACCCGGCTGGCCGCGAGTTGCGTGGCCTGCGCCTGTGCGCCCTGGCGCGGGGGATCGAACAGCACGGCGTCGAAGTCGCGGAGTTCGGGCGGTGCCAGCGGGCGACGGAACAGATCGCGCGCTTCGGCCTTCACCGGCTTCAGCCCCGGCGTCGCCGGTGCGGCCTTCTGCAGCGCTGTGACGGCCTGCGCGTCGCTGTCACAGGCGAACACCCGCGCCTTCTCGGCGAGGCGCAGCGCGAACGGGCCGACGCCGCAGAACAGATCCGCGACCTGCTTGGCGCGGCCGAGATGCGCCATCGCCAGCTCCGCGAGCGTCTGTTCGCCGAGCGCCGTCGCCTGCAGAAACGCACCAGGCGGCAAGGTCACCTTGGCCTTGCCGATCGCCACCACCGGCGGTCGCCGCAGCAGGACTAACTCGCCGTGCCGTGTCAGCCGCGCGAGCTTGTGCTTATCGGCGAGCTGCGAGAGTGAAGTGATCATCTTCGGCGGCAGCGGGCCCGAGCCGCGCACGTCGATATCGAGACCGTTCTCGGTGGCGGTGACTTGAATATCGAGCGGCTTGCCGACCGGCGTCAGCGCTTCGGCCAACGCCCAGGCTGCTTCCAGCGCGCCGCTCAGCGCCGAATCGAGGATCGGGCAGTGATCGATGGCGATGATGTCGTGGCTCGCGTTGGCGCTGAAGCCGACCTTGAGGATGTCATGCGTGCCTCGGCGTGCATGCAGCGTGACGCGGCGGCGTCCGGCGCCGTGGGCATCGATCAGCGGATCGACCGGCACGTCGATCCCCGCCTGCGCCAGCGTCTCGATCACCAGGTTGCGCTTCCACGTCCGATACGGCTCGTCGCGCAAGTGCTGGATCGCGCAGCCGCCGCACACGCCGAAATGCGGACAGAACGGTGCCACCCGGTCGGGGCTGGGGACCTCGACGCGCAGCAGTTTGCGGCGGTCGGGATGGCCCTGCACCGGTTCGGCCTCGACGGTTTCGCCGGGCAGCGCGAACGGCACGTAAGTCGTGCCGCCTGGCGACAGGCTGACGCCGTCGCCGCGGTGGCCGAGCTGATCGATCGTCAGGGTCTGGATCATGGCGATGCGATAGTCCCCGGCCGGCAGGCCGTAAAGCCGGAAGTGATCAGGCGGCGACGGCCGCCGCCATCGCGTCGCGCGTCAGCCGGTGGAAGCGCCATACCAGCAACGCAGCATAGACGGTCAGGCCGATTGCCAACCCGATCCAGACACCGAACGGTCCGAGGTCGGTATGGAATCCGAGCACCCAGCAGAACGGAAAGCCGATCAGCCAGAACCCGAGCACCGCGAACAGCAGCGGCACCTTGGTGTCGTTCCGGCCGCGCAGCGCGCCGTTGGCGACGACCTGCAGGCCGTCGGCAATGAAGAAGCTCGCGCCGACGATCAGCAGCGCAGCAGTCAACGTCGCAGTTTCGATCGAAGTGTCGGAATCGCCGAGGAACAGCTGCGGGATCTGATGCCGCGTCAGCGCGACCAGTAGCGTCATCGCGGCCATGAATATGAAGCCGAGGACGATCGCCGCAAAGCCGGCGCGTCGCGCCGACGGCGGATCGCCGCGGCCGACCGCATGGCCGACCCGCACCGTGGCGGCGACCGAGATCCCCATCGGCACCATGAACATGATCGCGGCGACCTGCAGGGCGATTTGATGCGCGGCGAGCGCGGTGGTGCCGAACTTGCCCATCAGCAGCGCCGCGGCGCCGAACACGCCGTATTCCAGCACGGAAGCGCCGGAGATCGGCAAGCCGAGCTGCAGCAGCCGGCGCATCAGCTCGCTGTCGAACCGGAACAGCTCGCCGAACACTTGGTACTTCCGGAACGGGCGCATCGTCACACACACCACCGCGGCGGCGATGCACATCGCCCAGGATACGATCGTGGTAGCGAGGCCGGCGCCGAAGATCTCCAGCCGCGGCAGACCGAACGAGCCGTGGATCAGCATGTAAGCGAGGCCGAGATTGATTGGGATTGCGGTCAGCATGATCCACAGCGCCGGCTCGGGCCGGTTCACCGCGCCCATGAAGCCGCGCAGCGCGATGAACAGCCAGCCGGGCACCAGCGACCATGCCAGTCCGTCGAGATAATCGCCGGCGAGGCGCGAGGTCTCAGGATTCTGGCCGAGCGCGACCAGTAGCTCTTCGCCATAGAGCTGGCCGAGCGTGAGCGGCACGCCGGCAATCACACCCGCCCACAGCCCGACGCGCAGCGACGCACGCACCTGCCGCGGCGCGCGCGCGCCGAACGCCTGCGCCGCCAGGGGCGTCACTGCGGAGACCAGTCCAAGGCCCATCGTAAAGGTCGAGAACAGCACGATATGCGCGAGCGCAGCCGCGGCCACGGCGGCGTCGCCGAGCCGGCCGATCAGCGCCAGATCGGTGGTCATCATTGCGATCTGGCCGAGCTGCGTCATCGCCATCGGCCACGCGAGCCACAGCGTTTCGATCAGCTCTGTCCGCCACGCAGACGATTTCGCCGGCGCAAGCGCGCCGGCGGCGATGTTGGAACCAGGTACGGTCATGGCGCGCACCATAGCCGAAGTTGCGGCCGGAGTAAGACTTTGGTTCCGGTCAAGACGTCGCGTCTTGAAGGCTCTTAGCCACGCTTTGCACCGAGGAAGAATTCGACATTGCCGTCACCGCCGGCGATCGAGGACGCAAAGACCTCGATGTCGCGGCAGCCGAGCGAGGCGGCGAGGGCGATCGCGTCGTCGCACACCGCGCGATGCACCTTGGCGTCGCGCACGATGCCGCGCTTCGAGGGCGCCTCGAACTGCGGCTTGATCAGCGCCAACAGACTCATCGGCGATGCGGCGAGCGACAACGCCGCGGGTAGCACCTGCTTCAGCGAGATGAAGCTGGCGTCGATCACCACCACGTCCGGCCGCTGCGGCAGCCGCGTGCCTTCGAGCTTGCGGATGTCGGTCTCTTCCATCGAGACGATCTTGGGATGACCGCGCAGCGAAGCGTGGAGCTGATCGCGGCCGACATCGACGGCAAACACTAGCGCGGCGCCGTGCGCCAGCAGCACCTCGGTGAAGCCGCCGGTGGAGGAGCCGACATCGAGGCAGACGTGATCCTCGATCTCGATCGGATAGCGTTCCAGCGCGCCGGCGAGCTTGACGCCGCCGCGCGATACCCAGGGGTGTGCCGGCTGCGCTTCAAGCTGTGCGTCGAGCGCGATCGGCTCGGAGACCTTGGTGACCGGCTTGCCGTCCGCAACTACAAGCCCCGCCTCGATCGCCGCCTGCGCTCGCGCACGGCTATCGAACAGGCCGCGCTCGACCAGTACGACATCGGCGCGTTTGCGCGGCGTGGACTCCGGTGGCTTCGCCATGGTCAGCGCGCTCGATGCGGCCGCAGCCGCTCCGCCGCGATCCGGACGCAGGCGGCGAAGCTGTCGAGGTCGTGCCATGGATCCGCCGGCATCTCGCGCGGCGTCACCAGCGGCACGCCGTGCAGATCGAGGCAGTGGATCAGCATCAGATTGTCGGCGAGGCCGAAGTCTTCGACCGCAAGACCATCGGCACCGATCAGCAGGCCGTCGCGGCTCTCGACGGTTTCGAACTGCTTGACCCGCGCGACGTAGTTCGCCGGATCGTTCGAATAGCCGAGCACCAGCTTGCCGCGTCCGGCCATGTAGCCGAGTTCGTACACCGTGCCGGCGTCGGCACTGGGACCGCGGAACGGCGTCAGATTGGCGATGATGGCGTCGGCTTCATTCATCATCGCTTCGTTGCCGCGGAAGATCTGCAGCGACGCGTCGTGCGCCGCGAGCGCGACCGCATTGTCGAGCGGAAACAGCCCGGCAAAGCCGTGATCCGCGCACAGCTCGGCCTTGCGCCGGCCGATCTGCAGCGCATCGGGCAGAAACACGTCGGGGCCGGCGAGGTAGATCTTCATGGGCGCCTAAAACAAAACGGCGACACGGTCGCCCGTGCCGCCGTCCTGATGAATTAGCGAAAGCAGCCGGATCAGGCCAGCTTCACGGTGTCGGCCTTGGCGTCTTTGCCGAGCACATCGAACACCTTCTTGACGATCGCCTTGGCGTCGAGGCCGGCGCGGGCGTACATCGCCACCGGGTTGTCGTGATCCAGGAACACGTCGGGCAGCACCAGCGCGCGCATCTTCACTTCGCCGTCGAGCATGCCGTGCTCGGCCAGCGTCTGCATCACGTGGCTGCCGAAGCCGCCGATCGAACCTTCTTCGATGGTGAGCAGCACTTCGTGATCGCGGGCAAGCTTCAGCACCAGCTCGACGTCGAGCGGCTTCATGAAGCGCGCGTCGGCGACGGTGGTGGAGAGGCCGAGGGTGGCGAGTTCGTCGGCGGCCTTCTCGGCTTCCGCAAGGCGGGTGCCGAACGACAGCAGCGCGACCTTGTTGCCCTGGCGGATGACGCGGCCCTTACCGATTTCCAGCGGAACGCCGACTTCCGGCATTTCGACGCCGCGGCCTTCGCCGCGCGGATAGCGCACAGCGCTCGGACGGTCGTTGATCGCCACCTGGGTGGCGACCATGTGCACCAGTTCGGCTTCGTCCGCCGCAGCCATGATCACCATGTTGGGCAGGCAGCCGAGATAGGCGTTATCGAACGAACCGGCGTGGGTGGCGCCGTCGGCACCGACCAGGCCGGCGCGGTCGATCGCAAAGCGCACTGGAAGCTTCTGGATCGCGACATCGTGGACGATCTGGTCGTAGGCGCGCTGCAGGAAGGTCGAGTAGATCGCGCAGAACGGCTTGTATCCTTCGGTGGCGAGGCCGGCCGCGAAGGTCACGGCGTGCTGTTCGGCGATGCCGACATCGAAGGTGCGCTTCGGGAAGGCCTTCTCGAAGATGTCGATGCCGGTGCCCGACGGCATCGCCGCGGTGATGCCGACGATCTTGTCGTCCTTCTGGGCTTCCTTGACCAGGCTCTGGCCGAACACGTTCTGGTAGGACGGGGCGTTCGACTTGGCCTTGGCCTGGGCGCCGGTGGCGATGTCGAACTTGACCACCGCGTGATACTTGTCAGCCGCCGCTTCCGCCGGGCCGTAACCCTTGCCCTTCTGGGTGACGACGTGGATCATGAACGGGCCGGTGTCGGCGTCGCGGACGTTCTGCAGGATCGGCAGCAGGTGGTCGAGATTGTGACCATCGACCGGGCCGACGTAGTAGAAGCCGAGTTCTTCGAACAGGGTGCCGCCGCCCATCATGAAGCCGCGGGAATATTCCTCGGCGCGGGCGGCGCGGTCGGCGATCAGCTTCGGCAGGTGCTTGCCGATCTGCTTGCCGGCCTCGCGCAGCGACCGGTAGGTCTTGCCCGAATACAGCCGCGACAGATACGACGACATCGCGCCGACCGGCGGAGCGATCGACATATTGTTGTCATTGAGGATCACGATCAGCCGCGAGTTCATCGCGCCGGCGTTGTTCATCGCCTCATAGGCCATACCGGCTGAAATCGAGCCGTCGCCGATTACCGCGATGACGTTGTTCTTGACGCCCGACAGCTCGCTGGCCACCGCCATGCCGAGGCCGGCCGAGATCGAGGTCGAGGAGTGGCCGGCGCCGAACGGGTCGTGATCGCTCTCGGTGCGCTTGGTGAAGCCGGACAGGCCGCCCGGCGTACGCAGCGTGCGGATGCGATCGCGGCGGCCGGTCAGGATCTTGTGCGGGTAGGCTTGGTGGCCGACGTCCCAGATCAGGCGGTCGCGCGGGGTATCGAACACATAGTGCAGTGCGGTAGTCAGCTCGACCACGCCGAGACCGGCGCCGAAATGCCCGCCGGTGACCGATACCGCGTCGATCGTCTCCAATCGCAATTCGTCGGCGACCTGCCGAACCTGATCGACCCGCAGCTTGCGCAGATCTTCCGGTGTACGAATGGTGTCGAGAAGCGGCGTTTTGCTAAATTCGGTCACGGCGATATTCCAGTCTTATAACTATAGGGTGGTGAGTCCCTCGACGAATGGTCCGAGTGTCCAGTCTGCGTGAGCCTCACCCGGCTCCCGCACTCCTACTTCAGGAGAAATCAACGATCGAAGCGTAGTGTGCGCTCCCGATCGTCGAAGTGACCTCGATCACTTATTGCGGCTGCACACGTCCACCGAACTTGACAGTGCCATCCCGGCGAGTGTCAAGCGCGGCGCATAAGCTCATACCTTTACACAAACCCGTCATTAAATCCAACCATCGGCCGCCCAAGGCTTGGTCAGGCTGCGTAAACTTTCGGCCAACAGGGTTGATGGGGGTAGTTTCGGAACTCCAGTGTTGCGCCGCAAACACGGTCGTGGCCGGACGGCGGCGCAAGCAATTACCTTTGCGGATGTCGGGGTTATTGCACGTCCAGCGGCTCGGTGCCGGTCGGAGCGCCCTGCGCGTCGGTGGTAATCTTGTCTACGCGGGCTTCGGCCTGCCGCAGCAGATCCTCACAGCGGCGCTTCAAAGCTTCACCGCGTTCATAAATCGTGACCGACTCCTCGAGCGGCACCTTGCCGTCTTCGAGCCGCTTGACGATGGTCTCGAGTTCCTCGAGGGCGCGCTCGAAGCTGAGCTTCTTCACATCGGCGGTTGCGGCTTCGGCCATTTCGCATTCCCGGCTGCACGCGCTGGGGCGCGGCAGCATTGTTTTGGTTGTTGTTCTTGGTCGCCTGGCGGGGCGGCTGGTTCAAGCGCCCATCAGGGCGCCCACATGCGCAGCCACCGATTCACTCAGGCCCTGGAGGTCATATCCCCCCTCGAGGACTGAGACAATGCGGCCTCCGGCGGTCTGGGTTGCGACCTCCATCAGCCGCTCGGTGACCCAGCCGAAATCTTCGGCGCGCAGGTTCAGGCTGGCCAGGGGATCGCGGTAATGGGCGTCGAAACCGGCCGAAATCACGATCAATTCCGGCGAAAACCGCTTGAGCTGGGGCAGGATCAGCTGCTCGAACGCGAACCGGAACTCAGTCCCCCCATCTTCGGAAGCCAGGGGCGCGTTGACGATATTGTCATATTCGCCGCGCTCGCCTTGCGAGCCGGTACCCGGGAACAGCGGCATCTGGTGGGTGGAGCAATACATCACGGTGCGATCGCCCCAGAAGATGTCCTGGGTGCCGTTGCCGTGGTGGACGTCGAAATCCACCACCGCGGCGCGCTCGATGCCATATTGGCGCTGGGCGTAGCGCGCGGCGATCGCGGCATTGCCGAAGAAGCAGAACCCCATCGGCTTGGTGATTTCGGCGTGGTGACCCGGCGGCCGGGTGGCGACGAAGGCGTTGGCGGCCTCGCCCTTCATCACCGCATCTACCGCGGCGACCGAACCGCCGACGCCGCGTAGCGCGGCTTCGAATGTGCCCGGCGACATCGAGGTGTCGCCGTCGACATAGACGATGCCGGTCGACGGCGACATGTGGCGCAGCTCGACGATGTGGTGATCGGTGTGGCACAGCGCGATGTGCTCGAGCGAGCCGATCGGCGACTCCGCGCGCGCCAGCGGTGCAAAGCGTTCTTCGCCCAGCGTCTTGTTGATGGCGGCGAGGCGCGCCGCGCGCTCAGGATGTCCTTCCGGCGTGTGATGGTCGAGGCACGCGGAATGGGTCAGAAAAAGCGTGGTCATTCAGAAGTGCCCGGGCGCCGATCTGTGTCTGTATTACATTCGAATGAATGTAGTTACTCGCTGCGGCGAGCGAAAGGGCCGCTTAAGGCTTAGAGCGTTTTCGAGCGAGATGAAAACTGCTCCGCTCGAAGAAAACGCGTCAAAACAAACAACTAGAGCTCGCTCAATTCAAGCGCGTCACCCTGTCGGTCGGCGGCGGCACAACCGGACTGTGCGTCTTGAAATAGGCGAACAGCGCGTCGACGTCGTACACGCCGGTTTGCAGTGCAGCACCGTCCTTGAACACGGTGAAGCCGTCGCCCCCCGCCGCCAGATAGGCGTTCAGCGTGACCCGGTAGGCGCGGTTCGGATCGATCGGCGCTCCGTTCAAGGTCATCCTGTCCGGCGGAATTCGCGCACCCGAGGCGCCCGCCGCATCCCAGGCGAACTGAAAGCCCTTCGACACCTGCAGAATTCGCGGCCGCGCCGGCTCTGCCCATTGCTGTTCGAGCGCCGCCTTGAGCTGAGCCCCGGTCAGCGTCATCGTCACCAACTGATTGCGGAACGGCTGCGCGGCAAACACCTGGCCGAACGTAAC
>NZ_QTKI01000111.1:0-12630 GCF_010820945.1 Rhodopseudomonas sp. BR0C11 | reverse complement strand
TTCCTATCGGGTCGAATTGCAGCTCAGCGGGCCGATTAATCCGGTCACCGGCTTCGTGCTGGACTTTTTTGAGATCGAGGCCGCGTTCGGGCCGCTGTTGAAGCGGCTCGACCATTACTGTCTCAACGAGGTCGAGGGGCTGGAAAATCCGACCGCCGAGAACATCGCGATCTGGATCTGGCGCCGCACCAAGCCGGAACTGCCGCAGCTTTGCGGCGTGCGGGTGTACGAAACTTCGGATTGCTGGGCCGATTACGCCGGCGAAGACGACTGACGTCTCGGGCGGCTCAGAGGCCGCCCACACAGATAGGTCCGCGCCAGATGTGGACCGAGGCGCCGATCAGGCGCGCACCGCCGCCGTCTTATTGCGGTCGGCTGCGGTTTCCTGCTCCCAGCGCAGGATGGTCGCATACAGGTTCTGGAATTTGCTCGCGGTCTCGCCGTCGAACATCGGGTCCTTGCGATGGGGGATGGGCGCGTCGATCTTCGCCCAGTCTTCCGGAGTCAGCGTTTCGAGCGCGGCCGGGAACAGCAGCTGTTCTTCCTTCAGCATGTGGCGGCGCTGGTGCTCGATGAAGTCGCGCGCCGCGGCGTGGAAGGTCTGGCGCGGCAATTCCTGATCGGCCAGCACATCGTCCACCACCTTGGCGAAGTTCGCGAGGCGATCGACTTCCAGCTCGTGCTCTTTCTCGATGTCACCGACCGTGCCGGCGACCGCGGGATTGCGCTCCTTCAGGATGCGATAGACGACGTCTTCCTTCGGGTGGTGACAGGCTTCCGGGTACTCCTTGAAGTACTGAATAATGGCCTGGAAGATTTCGTAGTCGGGTCGCTCGCGGCGATCGAAGACGCTGAGCTCTTGTTCGAGCACGTCGAGCAGGCGCGCGATGTTGCGGTGCTCGTCGTTCAGCAATTCAATGATTCGTGACATGGCCGACCTCGATGTCGCTATCCGCAAATACGCAGCGATTTGCGGCAAACCTTCGCGACCGCAAAATACGTCCAATCGATCGCCAATCCTTGCGTTAGATCAACTGGACGCTGGCGGCTATCAGTCGCAACCGCGCTGCTGTTACAACGCTGTGCGGCGCAGACGGAGCGCGTTGCCGATCACGCTGACCGACGACAGCGACATCGCGGCAGCGGCGATAATCGGCGACAGCAGCAGGCCGAAGCTCGGATACAGGATGCCGGCCGCGATCGGAATGCCGGCCGAGTTGTACACGAAGGCGAAGAACAGATTCTGCCGGATGTTGCGCATCGTCGCCTGCGACAACTTGCGGGCGCGAACGATGCCGCCGAGATCGCCCTTGAGCAGCGTGACGCCGGCGCTTTCCATCGCCACGTCGGTTCCGGTTCCCATCGCAATGCCGACGTCGGCGGCAGCCAGCGCAGGGGCGTCGTTGACGCCATCGCCGGCCATCGCCACCCCGCGGCCCTGCTGCCGCAGCTTCTCGACCACTGCGCTCTTCTGATCCGGCAGCACCTCGGCCTCGACGTCGGCGATACCGAGCTTGCGGGCGACCGCGTTCGCGGTGACGCGGTTGTCGCCGGTCAGCATGATCACCTTGATGCCGTCGGCGGCGAGCGCGGTCAGGGCCTCAGGCGTCGAGGGTTTCACGGCGTCGGCGATGGCGAACAGCCCGGCGAGGCGGCCGTCGATCGCGACGTGCACCACGGTGTCGCCGTCGCCGCGCAACTGCTCGGTCTTGGCCGCGAGCGAAGCCGTGTCGATGCCGAGCGAGGCGAGATACGCCGGGTTGCCGATCACTACCGTCCGGCCTGCGACCGTGCCGGTCGCACCCTTACCAGTGGGGGCGTCGAAATCCGTGACGGCGGCGAGATCGAGGTTGCGCTGCTTGGCGGCGCGGACGATGGCGTCGGCGAGCGGATGCTCACTGGCGCGCTCGACGCTGGCGGCGAGCCGCAGCAATTCGGCTTCATCCGTTCCGTCCGCGGTTACGATCGCCACCACGCTCGGCCGGCCTTCGGTGAGCGTGCCGGTCTTGTCGATCACCAGGGTGTCGATCTTCTCCATCCGCTCCAGCGCTTCGGCGTTGCGGATCAGCACACCGGCCTGCGCGCCGCGACCGACGCCGACCATGATCGACATCGGGGTCGCGAGGCCGAGCGCGCACGGGCAGGCGATGATCAGCACGCTGACGGCGGCGATCAGTGCAAAGGTCAGTCGCGGTTCCGGACCAAAGGTGGCCCAGGCCGCAAAAGCGACGATGGCGGCGAGCAGCACCGCAGGCACGAACCAGCCGGCGACCAGATCGGCGACGCGCTGGATCGGCGCGCGCGAGCGCTGGGCCTGCGCCACCATCTGCACGATGCGCGACAGCATGGTGTCGCGGCCGACCTGATCGGCGCGCATCACGAAGCCGCCGGATTGATTCAGCGTACCCGCCACCACCTTGCCGCCGGTCTCACGGCTCACCGGCATCGACTCGCCGGTGACCAGCGACTCATCCAGCGTGCCGCGACCTTCGATGATGGTGCCGTCGACCGGCACCTTCTCGCCGGGACGCACACGCAACCTGTCGCCGACGCTGAGACTATCGATCTCAACCTCGCGCTCGCCGCCATCGGCTTCGATCTTGCGAGCGGTCTTCGGCGCGAGCCCGAGCAGCGCCTTGATGGCGCCGGAGGTGGCTTCACGGGCGCGCAGTTCGAGCACCTGTCCGAGCAGCACCAGAACGGTGATCACGGCGGCGGCTTCGAAATACACCGGAACGGTGCCGCCATGGCTGCGGAAGGCCGGCGGGAATAGCTGCGGCGCGACGGTCGCCATCAGGCTGTAGACGTACGCGACGCCGGTGCCCATCGCGACCAGGGTGAACATGTTGAGGTTGCGCGTCACCACCGACTGCCAGCCGCGCACGAAGAACGGCCAGCCGGCCCAGAGCACCACAGGCGTTGCGGAGACGAGCTGAATCCAGTTCGACAGCGCCGGATCGATCAGGCCGTGGCCGCCGACGAGATGACCGCCCATCTCGAGCACAACAGCGGGCAACGCCAGCACGAGGCCGATCCAGAACCGGCGCGTCATATCGACGAGCTCGGGGTTTGGTGCGTCATCGAGCGACACCAGCTCCGGCTCCAGCGCCATGCCGCAGATCGGGCAGGTGCCTGGTCCGATCTGGCGGATCTGCGGATCCATCGGGCAGGTGTAGATCGTGCCTTCCGGCACCTCCGCGGCCGGCGTGGCCTTGCTCTTGTCCAGATACGACACCGGGTCGGCGGCGAACTTGGTTTGGCAGGCTTCGCGGCAGAAGTGATAGGTCGTGCCCTTGTAGGCAAAGTGATGCTTGCTGGTGGCGGGATCGACCTTCATGCCGCACACCGGGTCGATCACCTTGCCGTCGTCAGCGGGGGCGCCGTGATGATGGTCGGCGTGGTCGTGCGCACCGCCGCAACAGGACGAACTAGCCGCCTTGGCCAGATAGCGCTGCGGATCGGCCGCGAATTTCGTCCGGCAACCGTCGCAGCAGAAGTGATAGGTGGTGCCGTCGTGTTCGAAGCTGTGCTTGCTGGTGGCGACATCGACGGTCATGCCGCAGACCGGATCGATTGCTTTCGCTTCAGGCGCTGCGTGATGATGCGCGTGGTCACCACCGCCGCAGCACGAGGACTTCGCCGGCAGATCCGTCAGCTGATGCAGCTTCGGGGCCGCCTTTGGCGGCAGCGTGAAGGGCTGGGCGGCCTTTGCCAGCACGCCGGCGGGATCGGCCGCGAAGGTGTCTCGGCAGCCGCCGCAGCAGAAATAGTAGGTCTGGCCGTCGTGATCGAAGCGATGCTGCGCGGTCGCGGTGTCGACCGTCATACCGCACACCGGGTCGGTCGCCGTTGTCGCGGCGGGCGCCGAAGCGCTCGCTGGTCCTCCGCAGCAGGACGAGTTTGCGGGCGCATTCGCCCCTGCAGAACCGCAGCAGCCCGTGTTCTTGACAGAGGCGTCTTGCCCCGCATGCTCCGCGTCGCGCATTGCGTCACCCTGGCGCTTGTAACCCATACCGTGTAGGGGTATATATCCGACATGCACAAAGACATCAAGGCGTCGTGCCAAAAACGGCTGGGACGGATCGAAGGGCAGGTGCGCGGCATCTCCAAGATGGTGGAGGAGGGGCGCTACTGCATCGACATCGTCACCCAGATCTCAGCGGTCCGCGCCGCGTTGCGGCGGGTGGAGGAGGAAGTGCTGAAGGATCACGTCGCGCATTGCGTCGAGCACGCGATCGCTAGCGGTGACAAAGCCGATCAGCGCCAGAAGATCGCAGAACTGATGGATGTGATCCAGCGCTCCGGCCGCTGAACCGGAGGAGTGAGTCGGCGAGGTCTGCGCTCAGCGACGTTGCGCGGTGGTCGTCGTCGATGTCCCGAATAGCGAGGTCTTGACCGCGCTGAAGCCGGCTGAGAGCTGAGTGAGACCGCAGGACAACGGATCATTGCTGCCGCAGGCGTAGCGCTGCGGCTCCGTCGCGCGTTTGCGCTCGGCGCGCTTCTTCTCTGCGCGAGGTCGGGTCTTGTCAGCGGTGGTGCGGGGCTTGTCGGCTGCAGAGCGCGGCTTGTCGGCAACAACGCGGGGCTTCGGCAATGGGGGCGGTGGCTCGGCGGCCGTCGCCTGTTGCTGCAGGGCGGCGAGCTGCTGTTGTTTGGCGGTGAACGCCGCCACGATCATCTGCCGCCGGCGCTCGTCGAGGAACGCGGTGTATTCCTCGTCGATCTTCCGCAGCTCGGCGGCCGTCGGATTCGGGCCGGCGATATCGAAGCTGCGGTTCTGCATGAAGTCGAAATAGGTGTAGCCGCCGCCGGGTTTGCGCCGGCCAGCGAACTTGGCGTCGCACTGAGTTTGCAGCGCCGCCTTGGTGTCCTGGGTGGCCGCCTTGGTCTCGCCCTTGGCGATGCAGTCCTCGTAATCGACCGGCTCTTTGTTCGGCCACCACTGCGCCTGAGCACGCGTCGCCGGCGCCGCGATCCCGATCAGGATCGCGAGCTGAAGCACTCCGAGATGGCTTACTCCGGTCATGCCTGTCCCGCGGCTTGGGTAGCGGCGTATTATTCCGGATTCCGCCGGGGACGAGGCGGTTTGTCAAGGCATCGTGGCGGTGCTGAGGGCTGAATACACGTGCAAATTAACTCACATGAAATTCGACATTGACTTGGCCGGAGCCGCTGGAGGGGAAATAATCGCATAAACGCTCGGCTTCGCCGGTGTAATCGTCCCACCCAAGTGCCGCGAACAGCATCACCGTGTCGGCCATCCCGCCTTCGCCATTGCATTTCACCGCATAGTCCGGAAGCATCGCGGTGAATTCCCGGTAGCGCCGCTCCTGCCAGAGCTGCAGGACCCGCAGGCCGACCTGACGGTTGAACTCACTGGCGATGGTAGTCCAGGCATCGGGGCCGAGATCCTTGTTCGGCCACAGCCGATGCGACAGCGAGCCCGAAGCAAGGATCGCTACGCGTTCGTCGGAGGCATCGATCGCGCGGCGGGTTGCTTCACCGAGTGTGCGGCTCTCCTCGATCGAGGTGAACAGTGGCGAAGCGATCGAAACGACCTTCGCCCAGCCGTCGGGATTGAGATAGTGCATCGGCACGATGGTGCCGTATTCGAGCCCGAGCGTCGGTACCTGATGCGCCAGGACTTTCAGTCCGCGGCTCTGTGCCTCGACGGCGATCGCCTGCGCTAAGGCCGGATCGCCCGGCAGGTCGTAGCGCAGGTCCTGGATCATGTGCGGCGCCTCGTGGCTGTTGAACGAGCCACGGGGCTGCGCTTTGGCGTTGATGTGATAGCCGAAGTTCGACAGCCAATGAGTGTCGAACACCACGAAGGTCGTGACCTCGCGCTCCTTTGCGCGGCGGCCGAGTTCGCGCAGCGCCGCGACGGCACCGGCTCGTGCCTGCCGCAGCGGGCTGTCGGAAGTCTCCGACAGCATCAATGAGGGGACGTGACTGACCTTGGCCGCCAGCACCAGCTTGCCCATCGTGCAACTCCCGAGTCGTGCTGGTGCTATTCGACGTCGGCGAATTCTTTCTGATGCAGCCACGCGGTGTGGCGCGGCGGCTTCTTGGTCACCGCCCATTCGTCGACCATCGCATGGGCGACGTTCTTCATCTGGGAGAGCTGCTCTGGCGTTGCGGTCCAGGCGGCGACCTCGAGCCGGTGGCCGCTCGGATCGCGGAAGTAGATCGACTTGAAGATGGTGTGATCAGTCGGGCCGACGACGTCCAGACCTTCGGCTTCGGCGCGCTGCTTCGCCGCCATCAGCGCATCGACGTCATCGACCTGAAAGGCAATGTGCTGGACCCAGTCCGGGGTGTTCGGATCGCGGCCCATTGGCGGCGAGTTCGGCAGCTCGAAGAACGCCAGGATGTTGCCGGCGCCTGCATCGAGGAAGATGTGCATGTAGGGATCGGGCGCCTTGGTCGAAGGCACCTTGTCCTCGGCGATCGCGCCGATCAGCTCCATCCCCATCACCCGCCCGTAGAACGCGACGGTTTCCTTGGCGTCCTTGCAGCGATAGGCGACGTGATGGATCTGCTGGATTTGCATGAGGTCCTCCCGATTGTTTTGTGCATTTGATCCGCATTGGATCAAACCGGCCTGTCGGGAGGTTGACGTGGATCAACGATCCAGCCGCCGGCGTAATAGACGCCGGCCGGCGAGCTTTGCGTCGGCAGGGAGCCGGCGCGAGGCAGTCAGGAGGGATCAGGCGGCGCGGTTATCCGCCAGCACCGACTCGGCGTGCTCGATATGTTCGAGCTCCGAGAGCTTGGTGGAAGTCTTGCCCCGGCATGACCACGAGATCTGTGCCTCGTCACCGTTGATCGACAGGATGATGCCGGTGGCGCCGCCCTGGGTCGTGACTTCGTCGCCGACCGAGAACGTTTCGTTGGCGAGTGCGGCTTCCAACGCGGCACGGAGGCAGAACAATTCGTTGCCGTTGGCGGCGCGGAATGCGGCGGCGGCCTTGGCAACCATGTCGTCGGTGACTTTGAGTTTGTGGGCCATTGCACGTACCTCGATTGGTTCGATCGTGGAGGGCTGCGACGTTGCCGACCCGCACGGGAAGAACCACGCGGCGATTAGGCTGCTAGATGTGGTATTTTCCGTTAAAGATGCAGCTCCGTAAGGATACTGATGACTGCTAGAATTACCGTCGGCGGTAATAATCCACCCAACTGCGAAATTGCAATTGCGCTGCATCAAAACGACAAACGCGCGCCGAGGCGCGCGTTTTTGTGTTTGGTAAAATTGTAAGGTTGGTCAGACCGCGATCGAGTGCCGGACCGACGAGTTGCGCAGGTAGGTGTCGAACACCGACGCCACCACGCGCGACAGCCGGACGCCTTCCGGCGTCAGCGTCACCTTGCTGCCATTGCACACCACGGCGCCGTCGCGCTGCAATTCGGCGAGCGACTCCTGCTCCGGCGCGTACCAGTCATCGGCACAGCCGAACGCCTTGCCGGCCGCGGCGAGATCGACCTTGCCGTCGCACATGATGCGTTCGATGACGTGGGCGCGCAGATTGTCTTGCTGGGTCAGAGCATGACCGCGCGCCACCGGAATCTTGCCGGCCTCGACCGCGCGCGCCCAGGCGCCGGTCTCGCTGATGTTCTGCACGTAGCCGCTCGGGGTGCGACCGATCGAGGTGGCGCCGAGCCCGATCAGGGTCTGCGCCGCATCGGCGGTGTAGCCCTGGAAGTTGCGGTGCAGCTCGCCGGTCTTGGCGGCGACCGCCAGCGAGTCGCCCGGCAGAGCGAAGTGGTCGATGCCGATGCGGACGTAGCCGCCCTTGACCAGCGCTTCCGCAGCGGTGTCCGCCTGGGTCGCGCGCAGCTCCGGCTTCGGCAGCGACTCGTCCGGGATCATCCGCTGGTTCTTGGCGACCCACGGCACGTGGGCGTAGCCGAACAGCGCGACCCGGTCGGGCTTCATCTCGACGCACTGTTCGACGGTGCGGCGCAGGTCTTCGGCGGTCTGATAGGGCAGGCCGTAGATCAGGTCGAAATTGATGCGTTCGACGCCGGCCGATTTAAACAGCTGCATCGCGCGCGCGACCATTTCGGGCGGCTGGACGCGGTTGATCGCTTCCTGCACCTTCGGGTCGAATTCCTGCACGCCGAAGCTGGCGCGGGTGAAGCCGAGCTCGCCGATCTTGGCGGCCATGTCTTCGGTCAGCGTACGGGGATCGCTCTCGATCGCGATTTCAGCGTCGGGGAGGAATTCGAAGCGCTCGCGCAGCAGCGTCATCAGCGCGCCGAGATCCTGCGGATCGATCACCGTCGGGGTGCCGCCGCCGAAATGCAGATGGCGCACCGGCATGGTGCCGGGCAGGGCGTCGGCGACCAGATCGATTTCGTCGATCAGGTGTTCGACGTAGTCGGCGACCGGATCGTACTTCGCCGCAAGCTTCATGTTGCAGCCGCAGTACCAGCACATCTGCTTGCAGAACGGCACGTGCAGATACAGCGAGACCGGCTCGTCGGTATCGAGCTGAGCGAGCCAGCCACGATAAATCGACTCCGGGAAGTCCTTCGCGAAATGCGGCGCGGTGGGATAGCTGGTGTAGCGCGGCACCGAGCTCTTGGCGTATTTGTCGAGGGCAGACGACATCGTCGTGATCTCTCTGATCGCCCGCGGATCAACGCGCGGAAAGGGTTTCTGATTGGCCTGCGATCGGCTCTGATCGCCTGCTGGCGTAAATGTTGGCGGCGTCGGGGATCGAGGTCCAATCCGCCACGAAGCGACAGCAATTGTCGCCATGTGCTCCGCACGCCGTCTCGGTCACTCGTGTATAGGGCGACACCAACGACTGGAATAGCCGTTGAAATACGGAGGCGTGCCAGACGCAGACATTGTGATCGGCGTGTTCGCCAGCGCACAACGGATTAGCGGCGATCTCGAACGTCACGGTCTTGCCGG
This sequence comes from Rhodopseudomonas sp. BR0C11, assembly GCF_010820945.1. NCBI lineage: Bacteria > Pseudomonadati > Pseudomonadota > Alphaproteobacteria > Hyphomicrobiales > Nitrobacteraceae > Rhodopseudomonas > Rhodopseudomonas sp. BR0C11. The sequence goes on along the minus strand of NZ_QTKI01000111.1, from coordinate 3,704 downwards.
CGTGCGCGGAGAACTTGCCGGAACCCGCAAAGGTCCAGGCGTGCGCGGTGATCGCCTTGGTCAGCATCTTGGCTGCGATCGAGGCCGGCATGATCTTCAGCACCGCCTGCGCGAGCTTCGGAATCCGGTTGGCCAGAATGTAATCGCCGGTGCGTAGCCCAGCGTCGGCGAGAACTTCCGCGGCCTGCTGCTGCGGCAGCACGCGACGCACTGCCTGATGGATCGCTGCGACCGGACGTTCGTCGACCATCGCCGACGGCGGTGCGGCGAGCCAGTCGCTCGCCGCCGCCTCGGAGAAGATCTCCTTCGCGGCCGGCTGGAGGCCGGCCGCGTCGAGCGCGTGGATCAGTTGGATGACGGCATTGGGTCCGATTTCGGACACCGACGAATGCGTCTCCACGTCAGTGACGGGTCGCCGAACCTGCGTCATGGGTGGTATCCGCCATGCGGCTGGTTACGGTCTTGGCGAGCGCTGCCTTGGCATCGGCTTCGCTCTCTTCCATCTGCTCGGTGCCGCCGCCGCAGGCCGAGACGATGGCCATTTGCGAGGCCGCCGCCTTGCGGGAGCGGTCGGCGTTGGCTTCCCAATCCGCCATCTGCGCGTGCGAGATCTTGCGCGTGGTGTCGAACTGGAAGTCGACCTTCTTCTTCGACTGCGGACCCCAATAGCCGACGCGGCCGAGGTCGTAGAACTTGCGCTCGAAGCCGGCCTTCAGGAACGCCTTCAGACAGCCCAGCAGGTAGCGGCGCCGGCGTCCCGTTCCCGACCAGGGATACGAGAAGAACGCCTTGTACATGTAGAACCGGCGATAGTTGTTCATCACCCGGTCGAGCAGTTCGCCGCGCTCCATCGCCGCCGGCTTCACGATCGGCGTGACGAAGTTGTACTTGGCGAAGTCGAACACCTCGACCTTGTCGGACAGCTCCTTGAACAGCGGAGTGAACGGCCACGGGGTGTACATCGACCAGTTGGCGAGGTCCGGCTTCCAGTCCATCGCCATGCGGTAGGTTTCTTCCAGCGTCTCCGGGGTCTCGGAGTCGAGACCGACGATGAACTGGGCCTCGACGACGATGCCGGCTTCGCGGAGCAGGCGGATCGCCTTCTTGTTGTCGGAGATCTTGGTCTCTTTGTTGAACAGGTCGAGCTTGAGCTGAGCCGCCGCTTCGGTGCCGAGCGAGACGTGCATCAGGCCGGCTTCGTTGTAGAACTTCAGCAGCTGCTCGTCGCGCAGGATGTCGGTGACGCGGGTGTTGATGCCCCACTGCACCTTCTTGTTCAGGCCGCGCGCGATCAGTTCTTCGCAGAACTGGATGAACTTCTTGCGGTTGATGGTGGGTTCTTCGTCGGCGAGGATGAAGAAGCCGACGTCGTACTTCTCGACCAGCTCCTGGATCTCGTCGACCACCTTCTTCGGGTCGCGGACGCGGTAGTCGCGCCAGAATTTCCACTGCGAGCAGAACGAGCAGGTGAACGGGCAGCCGCGCGCCATGTTCGGGATCGCCACGCGGGTGTTCATCGGAATGTAGCGATACAGATTCCAGTTCAGAACGCCCCAGTCCGGCTTGATGGCATCGAGGTCCTTGACCGTCGGAGCCGCCGCGGTCGCGACGATCTGGCTCTCGCCGTTGGAGCCTTCGGTGTAGGCGAGGCCCTTGATCTCGGAGCGGTTCGCCGGCCAGTTGCCCGAGGCAACGGCGCGCGCCAGCTCGACGACGATCTCTTCGCCTTCACCGCGGACGATCACGTCGACCCACGGCGCTTCGCTCAGCACCTGCTGATACATGAAGGTCGCGTGCACGCCACCGAGCATGGTGACGATCTTCGGGTTGATCTGCTTGGCGACCTTCAGTGCTTCTTCGGCCGCATAGATCGAGGGGGTGATCGATGTGGCGCCGACCAGGTCGGGCTGATAGTCGGAGATGATCTTGGCGAGCCCCTCATTGGAGATCTCTTCGGTCATCGCATCGACGAATTTGATGTCGGTGAAGCCGTTCGCCTTCAGCGCGCCCGCCAGATAGGGGGCCCATGCCGGCGGCCAGTGGCCGGCGATCTCCGCGCCACCGGAATGATAATTCGGGTGAATGAGAAGGATGCGCACTGACTTTCTCCCATGATTGTCAAGAAACGATGACATGTGCGATGTCAACGATTGTTGACGCAGATCAAACGAATGGTGCTTTGGTACTCGGCGAGACGCGTCCGCGTTTCGCCGCTGAGAAATCGCGGCAAGTAGCGCCGCGCAGATCGGAAGGAATCACGACTCCGCTACGAAGTTGGCGTCGTGGCTGAGAGCGTCCAGCGTATCGACGTTCAAGCAGTAGCGCTGATAGCCGGGGATCAGCGTACCGGCCGCGATATCGGCGTCGCACTCCTGCTTGTGCTCACACACGGCGCAGGTGCGCCGCAGATCGTTGAGTAGCATCGGCTCCTTTTCGGCGAGCGCACGGATGCTGATGCGCAGCGCTTCGAGCAGGCAAGGTAACTCCTTGGCGCTGGTCCCCTTGGTCGCAAGCGCGCGGACTTCGGCCGGCGACAGTCCAAGGTCCTTGACCATGTTGGCCATGGCCAAGCCGAAAGCTTCGAGCTCGCTCGGACTTCCTGCAATCTCTTCCCACTCTCGGACGACGTCGGCGACGGCTTCTGTCACGGGCGCATTTCTTGTCGGCTTGCCGGGTGCGGTCATGAGCGCCTCCAACGCAACTTGCCGGGCGATATACTCATACAAGCACGCGCCTCCCATTGCGCTGGATCAAGGAGTGCAACGCGGTTGCGATCGATCAAAGACAGGCCGTAAACTCCGGTCGGGCCGTGCGAATTTTCGCCTGAGGCGGATACGCGGCGGCGCCATAAACACGATGGGAAGACGCCCCTGCGGGGGCGGTAAAGGAAGCAGGAGGGGGCGCGGTGCTGCTGGGGCTTTTTGCCGACATTCACGCCAATCGGCCGGCGTTCACCGCATGCCTTGCGAATGCGCGCGAGCGCGGCATCGAGCGGGTCGTTCTATTGGGCGATTACGTCGGCTACGGCGCCGACCCGGACTGGACCGTCAGCACCGTCCGCGACCTGGTCGCCGACGGTGCGGTCGCGGTGCTCGGCAATCACGATGCCGCGATCGGTAATCCAAAAGTGCAGATGAATGCCGAAGCGGAGGCCGCGATCGAGTGGACGCGCGGCCAGCTCGATTCGGCGCAGCGCAAGTTCCTCGCCGATCTGCCGATGCGGCACGAAGAGCACAGCCTGCTGTTCGTGCATTCGGAAGCGACCCGGCCGGAATCCTGGATCTACGTCACCGACACCTCGATCGCCTCGCGCAGCATGCAGGCGGTGTCGGCTCACGTCACCTTCTGCGGCCATGTCCACAAGCCGGCGCTGTATTCGCTCTCCGTCACCGGCAAAATGACGACCTTCGTGCCGACCACGGACGTGCCGGTGCATCTGCTGCCGGGGCGACAGTGGCACGCAGTGCTGGGTTCGGTCGGCCAGCCGCGCGACGGTAATCCGGCTGCCGCCTACGCGCTGTACGACACCGTCAAGCACGAGCTGACCTATTGCCGGGTGGCGTATGACGCCAGCGAGGCGGCGCGGCGCATTCGCGATAACGGCCTGCCGCTGTGGCTCGCCGACCGCTTGCTGGTGGGGCGCTAAAGGATGGACCAGCCTTCCTTCGAGCCCGGCCCTGCCCTCGGCGGTTTTACGATCGAGG
>NZ_QTKI01000110.1:0-12877 GCF_010820945.1 Rhodopseudomonas sp. BR0C11 | reverse complement strand
GGGGTTTTGGGGGGGTGACCAATGGGGGTTCGGAACGCCGGCGATGCCCGGGGCCTTGCAATAGAGGTCGGCAGCCTGCTCCAGCGTGGGGATATTCAGCGCCTTGAGATCGGCTTCGGCGAGGCCCGGCATCGCCCACTGCATCAGCAGATAGGTGAAGTCGGCCATCGGATCGCCGAGCGTCGACAGCTCCCAATCCAGCACTGCCAGCACCCGCGGCTCGGTGGCGTGGAAGATCATGTTGTCGAGCCGGTAGTCGCCGTGCACCACCGACACGCGCTCCTGCACCGGCACCGTGCTCGGGAGCCACTCCATCAGCCGCTCCATCTCCGGGATGGGCTCGGCCACCGACGCCTTGTACTGCTTGCTCCAGCGGTCGACTTGGCGCGCGAAGTAGTTGCCCGGCTTGCCGAAGTCGCCGAGACCGATAGCTTCCGGCTCGTAGCTGTGCAGCTGCGCCAGCGTTTCGATCTTGGCCTTGAAGATCGCCCAGCGCGATTCCGGCGTCTGGGTCGGCAGGGTCGGATCCCAGAACACCCGGCCCTCTTCCATCGACATGATGTAGAACGACACACCGATCACGGAGTCGTCGGTGCACAGCGCATAGGCCTTGGCGACCGGGAAGCCCTGCTTGCCGAGCGCTGCGATGACGCGGAATTCGCGATCGACCGCGTGCGCCGACGGCAGCAGCTTGCCGAACGGCTTGCGCCGCATCACATAGGAACGGTTCGGGGTGATGAGCTTATAGGTCGGGTTGGACTGCCCGCCCCTGAATTGCTGAACCTCGAGCGGGCCCTGATAGCCCTCGACGTTCACCTGCATCCATTCGGCGAGGCGGGCCTCGTCGACCCGATGCCGCTCCTCGACCGGCTTGGTGCCGGTGTAATCGTCGTCGTTTCGCTTCCCGACCAAGTGACGCTCCTTGTTCTTGTTCGCGCGTTACGCGCCGCGCGTTCCGACAATCCCAAAATAGTCATACCCGGGCTTGACCCGGGTATCCATCTTTCCAAGAGATGGATCGCCGGATCAAGTCCGGCGATGACGTTTTTGTGCGGCCTTTGCGCGTCAGTGCGCTGCGTTGGCGTACTTCTTCATCTCCAGCCGGGCGATGGCGCGGTTGTGCACCTCGTCCGGACCGTCCGCGAGCCGCAGCGTGCGGATGTTGGCGTAATCCTTGGCCAGACCCGCGTCGTCCGACACGCCGGCGCCGCCGAACGCCTGGATCGCTTCGTCGATGATGCGCTGCGCCATCCGCGGCGCCGCCACCTTGATCATCGCGATCTCGAGCTGCGCGGTCTTGTTGCCGACCTTGTCCATCATGTCGGCGGCCTTGAGGCACAGCAGGCGAGTCATCTCGATGTCGATGCGGGCTTCGGCGATCCGCTGCTCCCACACCGAGAATTCGATGATCCGCTTGCCGAACGCGACGCGCGACTGCAGGCGCTTGACCATCTTCTCCAGCGCCTCTTCGGCCTTGCCGATGGTGCGCATGCAGTGATGGATACGGCCTGGACCGAGGCGACCCTGCGCGATCTCGAAGCCGCGGCCTTCACCGAGCAGCAGGTTCGAGGCCGGCACGCGGACGTTCTCCAGCTTGACCACGCCGTGACCGTGCGGCGCGTCGTCGAAGCCGAATACCGGCAGCATCTTCTCGATGGTGATGCCGGGGGCGTCGAGCGGCACCAGAATCTGCGACTGCTGCTGATGGCGGGCGGCGTTCGGATCGGTCTTACCCATCACGATCGCGATCTTGCAGCGCGGGTCGCCGACGCCCGACGACCACCACTTGCGGCCGTTGATGACGTAATGATCGCCGTCCTTCTCGATCCGGGTCTCGATGTTGGTCGCGTCCGACGACGCCACCGCCGGCTCGGTCATCAGGAACGCCGAGCGGATCTCGCCGGCCATCAGCGGCCGCAGCCACTTCTGCTTCTGCTCCTTGGTGCCGTAGCGGAACAGCACTTCCATGTTGCCGGTGTCGGGTGCCGAGCAGTTGAACACTTCCGAGGCCCAGGAGATGTGGCCCATCTGCTCGGACAGCAGCGCGTATTCGAGGTTGGACAGACCCGCGCCGTGGAATTCGTCGTCGTCGTGCGTCGACGGCGGCAGGAACAGGTTCCACAGACCTTCGGCCTTCGCCTTGGCCTTGAGCTCCTCGAGAACCGGGATCACCTTCCAGCGCTCGCCCTCGGCGTCCTGCTGCTTGTAGATCGGCACCGCGGGGCGAACGTGGTCGTTCATGAACTTGGTGACGCGGTCCAGCCATTCGCTTTGGCGATCGGACATCGTGAAATCCATCAGGCGATCCTCACTGTTTTCCCAGACTGTTGTGACCGACGGGGTGGCGGCACTGTCGTCCTGCCGCATCGCGCCCGCAAGTCGGATTTCCGCCCCGCGTCCCCCCGAGGGTCGGGAGACCACGAACCGCGAAAACGAAGCTGCCGGCGTCTCGGCGCCCGACGGCGCATTGACTTCCGGCTGTGAAACGATAGTTTCATACAGCTGTTTGAATTGCAAGAACGATGATTTCCCGCGGAGCGGCATGTCCACCGACACCACACGCAGTGCGATCCTGACCGCCGCCGAACGGCTGTATGCCGAGCGCGGCTTCGGCGACGTCACCTTGCGCGACATCGTCGCCGCGGCCGGCGTCAACCTCGCCGCGGTGAACTATCACTTCGGCTCGAAGGACGAACTGATCGCCGAACTGTTCGTGACGCGCTCGATCGCCACCAACCGCGAGCGGTTCAACGAGCTCAAGGCCGCGGAATCCGCCGGCGGCGGGCGCGCGCCGATCGAGGCGGTGTTGCGGGCACTGATCGGCCCGACATTGCGCGGCTGCCTCGGCCAGGACAGCGAACGCTCGGATGCCGCCCGCTTCATGATCCGCGCCGCGATCGAAACCATCCCGCCGATCCGCAAGATCAAGAACCGCGAGATCGACCACTTGCGCAAATTTGCAGCCGCGATGCGGCGCTCCCTGCCCGGCAAGCCGGACGCCGAGATCTATTGGGGCCTGCACTTCGCGTTGGCGATGGCGCAGCAGACCGTGCGCGACAGCGAGCGCCTGCTGCGGCTGTCGGAAGGCATCTGCGATCTCGACGACGTCGACGGCGTGATCGACCGCGTCGTCGCGGTGGCGTCGCTGGCACTGAAGACAGGCACCACCGGCACCGGCGAGGCCGCGGTGTCGCGGCGGCGCTGAGCCGACCAGCGCAGCAGCCGCCGGTTGCCTCAGCGCGCGATCAACTCGACGATGCGGTACAGCACCAGCCCGGCCGCAAGCACCAGATAGCCGCGCAGCACCAACAACCAGGCGCGGCTGATGGCGCTGAGGCGCGCGGGCGGCAGCGTCGCCAGCGGCGGCATCCGCCACTCTTCCGGCGCAACAGCGGACGCCGCCACAGGCTCGGCGCGGACACCCCGCGCGCGGCGCGCGATCAGCGCCACGGCGCCGGACAACAGCAGCGCGCCGACCACGCCGCCGCCCAGGATGCCGAGGATCATCCGCTCGCCGACCTCGGGGAACAGCACCGACCCGGTGAGGATGATCGACAGCAGCACCAGCACCACGACGATCGCACCGGTGAACAGGTTGCCGGCGCGGCCGTTGGCCCACGGCCCGAGCACGGCCTTGTCGTTGCACAACAGCAGCAGAAACACCGTTGCGCTCGGCAGCAGCACGCCGGCCAGCGTCTGCACCGCATTGGTGAGCAGGCCGAGCGGCATTCCCGGCGTGACCACCAGCGCCGCCGCAAACGCGATCAGTCCGGCATAGACCGCGTAGAACCCCTTCGCCTCGCGCGGCTTGCGATGCAGCGAATGCGCCACCGCGAACACGTCGCCGATCGCATAAGCGGTCGACAGCGAGACTGCGGCGGCGCCGATGATGCTGGCGTCGAGCAGCGCCAGGGCGAACAGGATCGCGGGCAGCCGCCCGGCCGCCTGCTCCAGCCCGTGCGCGGTGCCGAGCGCATCGGTGTAGGCGCCGAACTCCGGCCGGCCGGCAAAGGCGGCCGCCGAGAACCCGATCATCGCCACCGCGCCGATGATCACCAGGCCGATGCCGACGCAGAGATCCCAGCGCTCGTAGCGGATGAAGCGCGGGGTGATACGCTTGTCGATCAAATAGCTCTGCTGGAAGAACAACTGCCACGGCGCGATCGTGGTGCCGACGATGGCGATGATCAGCAGCATCACCTCGCCGAGCGGCGCGCCGGCCGGCATCTTCGGCACAAAGAAATCATGCGCCAGCTGCGGCAGCGGCGGATGCACCATCACGGCAACCGGGATCAGCAGCAGACTGCCGGCAACCAGCACCAACGCGAACCGTTCGAACCGGCGGAAGTCGCCGGTCGAGACCGCAAAGGTGATGATCACCGCGGCCGCGATCACGCCCCAGAACTGCGATAGGCCAAGATACTGCAGCGCCAAGCTGATGCCGATGAATTCGGTGACCAACGTCAGCGCGTTGAGCAGGAACAGGTCGGCGACGCTGAACGCGCCCCAGAACTTGCCGAACCGCGCGAAGATCAGCCGCGCATGGCCGACGCCGGTGACGGCGCCGAGCCGCACCACCATCTCCTGGTTGACGTACAGCACCGGGATCAGCAGCAGCAGTGTCCACAGCAGCGTGGTGCCGTAGTTCTGGCCGGCCTGGGTGTAGGTGCCGAACGCGCCGGCGTCATTGTCGCCAACCATCACGATCAGGCCGGGACCGGCGATTGCCAGCAGCGTCTGCAGCCGGGCTTTGAGCGTACGCCGCGGCGCGCGGTCATCGGCCGCGATAGTGCCGAGCGCGCCGCGGATCTCGCCGAGATGGGCGCTGTCCAGCACCGCGCTCGGCGGAACGGCGGCGCAGGCCGCTGTCGCGTGCAAGGGGATGTGCTTGGTCATTTGACTCTCCTGATCCGGCCTGCGCCGCAGCGGCCCGACGCGGAGAGCGGCGCTCAGCGCCCTCGCCGGCCCGGCGCCGGTGCGGGGCGGCCACGTCTGGGGCTGATTTCGGGAGTGGCAGGCCCGCCACACGCACGAAGGCGGCGGCGGGCAATCTGGGTTGATGGTCCATCGGGAAGGCTCCTGCCCGGCAAGCGGCCGGGCGCGCGGATTTACGCGGCGCGCGAGGGCGGCTGGTACACGCGGTCGCCGGTGTCACCGCCTTCGGCATCCGCGGCGTCGCCGGACGGCACCACGTTCCATCCGGCCACCAGCGTGCCGGCCGAGCCGACATACCAATGCAGTGCGAGCGCGGGACGCTGCGCCCGGCGCGGCATGCTGCGAACGTTGTCATTGGCGTGGGCGCGGCGGCTCTCGGCCGGGCGCGCGGCGCGGCCGGTCCAGGCCGGCCACCATGCGGTTTTGAAGTTGATCGACATCACGCACCTCCACGGCCGCAACGCGGCGGGACGGTGAGATCAGGCGGCTAGCAGCGCACCTTGCTCACGCGGCCCGACACGGTCGCGGTCCGATATGTTGCGGTCGCATTCGCCCGGCCTATCGCGGGGGGAAGGCGGCCAAAGCTGCTAGGGCCCATGTGCTCTTCGTTGGATGAGAAGGAAGGATCGCGCGCAAAGGCTCGACCCGGCCGGAGCCCTACGCCCGCACCTGCGATCGAGTCAACACTGTTTGTGGCCGGTCACGCCGCCGTGTTCGGCGGGCACGGACGGTGCGCAGCACCGCCCGTCCTTGCTGCGCGCACGTGCGCGGACGCCTCAGATCGCCAGATAGCGATGGCGCAGTTCTTCGCTATCGAGCACGTGCTTTGCGGTGCCGTCGAACACCACTTCGCCGGTGTCGAGGATGACGGCGCGGTCGGACAACTCCAGCGCCGCAACTGCGTTCTGCTCTACGATGATGGTGGTGATGCCCGCGGCACGTACTTCCTTGAGCGCCTTGGCGATGTCGTGGCGGACCACCGGAGCCAAGCCTTCGTAGGGCTCGTCGAGCAGCAGCAGCTTGAGATCGCGGGCCAGCGCACGGGCAATCGCCAGCATCTGCTGCTCACCGCCAGACATCGTCACGCCTTCCTGCTTGCGCCGCTCCGCGAGCCGCGGGAACAGCTCGTAGATCCGCTCGAACGACCAGCCGACACTGCCGGAGATCACCGCGATCTGCAGATTCTGCTCCACCGTCATCCCCGGGATGATGCGGCGATCCTCCTGCACCAGCTGGATGCCGGCCTGGGCGGCGACGTAGTTAGGTTTGCCGTGCAGCTTGACGCCGTCGAGGATCACCTCGCCCGAGACCAGCTCGGGCGTCGAGGCCCGTGCGATCGAGCGCAGCGTCGAGGTCTTGCCGGCGCCGTTGCGGCCGAGCAGCGCCAGGATCTCGCCTTTGTTCAGCGAGAACGAGACGTTCTGCACGATGTAGCTGTCGCCGTAATAGGCGTTGAGGTTGCGGCAGCAGAAATACGGCGTCTCGCCCGCATGGTTGGCGTGCGGCCGTTCAGCGGTCATCGTCGTCATACTTGCTCCTCGCCGAGATAGGCTTCGATCACTTTCGGGTTGCCCTTGATCTCGTCGGGCACGCCCTGCGCGATAACGCGGCCGCCGGCCAGCACGGTGATGCGGTCGGCGAGCGAAAACACCACATGCATATCGTGCTCGATGATCACGATGGTCATGCCGGACTGCTTGATCTGCCGCAGGATCTCGATGGTGGCGTTGGTGTCGGCGCGCGCCATGCCGGCGGTCGGCTCGTCGAGCAGCAGCAGCTTCGGCTTCTGCACCAGGCCCATCACCAGCTCGAGCCGGCGCTTGTCGCCGCGCGAAAGCGCACCGGCGAGGTGATACAGATGGCCGCCGAGGCCGCGCTCGCGCAGCGCCTGTACGGCGCGCTGGCCGATCTCGCCCTGCTCGTCGAACCGCGACACCAGCTTGAGCCGGAACGCGCCGTCCTGATGCGACAGCATCGCCATCATGACGTTTTCCAGGACGGTCAGATCGCCGAAGATCTCCGGCGTCTGAAACACCCGCGCCACGCCAAGCTGGTTGATCTCATACGGCTTCAGCCCGGTGAGCTGAGTGCCGTGGAACATCACCTTGCCCTGCGTCGGCGGCAGCACGCCGACGCAGACGTTGAGCAGCGTCGATTTGCCCGCGCCGTTGGGGCCGATGATGGCGTGGGTCTCGCCCTCACGGATGTCGAGATGCACATCCGCCAGCGCGTGCAGACCCGCGAACGTCTTGTGGACGTGATCGATGTGCAGAACGATGTCGCTGTTCACGTTCATGGCGCGGTGGCTCTCGCTTTTTGCTCGGCGGCGTTCTTCTCGATCTCGGCGGTGCGGTCGTGCGACGGCATCTCCTCGATCACCATTTCGCCGAGACCGTCACGCTGCGGCGAGTCGCCGAGCGATTTGACCTTCGGGGTGTGCTTCAGGCCGATCAGCCGGTTGATGCCTTCCATCACGCCGCCCGGCAGGAAGATCACCACCGCCATGAACAGCAGACCGAGGGTGAGCTGCCAACCTTCGCCGACGAACAGGCTCAGCGTCTTGACCACCGGTTCGCGCAGCCCGTCGGGCACGAAGGTGAACATCGCCTTGAGCTGCGCCTCGTTGTAGGCCGAGAAGATGTTCTCGAAGTACTTGATGATGCCGGTGCCGAGGACCGGGCCGAGCAGCGTGCCGGCGCCGCCCAGGATGGTCATCAGCACCACCTCGCCCGATGCGGTCCACTGCATGCGCTCGGCGCCCGCGAGCGGATCGGTCGCGGCGAGCAGCGCTCCGGCAAGACCGGCGAACATGCCGGAGATCACGAAGGCGGACAGAAGATACGGCCGGGTCGAATAGCCGGTGTAGCCCATCCGGTTCTGGTTCGACTTGATGGCGCGCAGCGTCATGCCGAACGGCGAGCGGAAGATCGCGATCGACAGGCCGAACGCAGCCACCAGCACTGCACCGCAGATGTAGAACCCGGTCCAGCCGGTGATCTGCATGCCGAACAGCGACGGGGTCGGCGAGACGTAGCCGATCGCGGCGTCGAGATAGCGCGGATCCTGGCGCAGCACGCGCAGGCCGGTTTCGCCATTGGTGATCGGCGTCAGCACCGAATACGCCATGTTGTAGCACATCTGCGCGAACGCCAGCGTCAGGATCGAGAAGTAGATGCCGGAGCGGCGCAAGCTGACGAAGCCGATCGCCAGTGCCAGCACGCCGGCCAGCACCACCGACATCGCCACCGCGGGCAACAGATCCATCGACAGCAGTTTGAACGACCACACCGCGGCGTAGGAGCCGACGCCGAGGAATGCGGCGTGGCCGAACGACAGGTAGCCAGTGAGACCGAACAGAATGTTGAAGCCGATCGCGAAGATGCCGTAGATCGCGAATTTCTGCAGCAGGTCCGGATAGCCGGCGCCGATCGGAGTGAAGATGATCGGGCCCAGCGCCACCACGATGGCAAAGCCGATCAGCAGCGCGATGTCGGCGAGTTTGGAGGTGTGCTTCATCGGATCAGCTCTCCATCACGCCCTTGCGTCCCAGCAATCCGCGCGGACGCACCAACAACACCACCACGGCGACCAAATAGATGATGATCTGGTCGATGCCGGGCAGCAGGCCTTTGATCTCGTTCATCGAGGCGAACGACTGCAGGATGCCGAGCAGAAAGCCGGCCAGCACCGCACCCGGCAACGAGCCCATGCCGCCGACCACGACGACGACGAACGACAGCACCAGGAAGTCCATCCCCATGTGATAATCGGGCGGCACGATCGGCGTGTACATCACACCGGCGAGGCCGGCGACGATCGCCGCGAGGCCGAACACGATGGTGAAGCGCCGCTCGATATTGATGCCGAGCAGGCCGACGGTCTCACGGTCCTGCATGCCGGCGCGCACCACCATGCCGAAGGTGGTGAGCTGGAGGAATGCGAACACCGCACCGATCACCACCAGCGAGAAGCACAGATAGACGATGCGCCAGTACGGATAGACGATCGCCTCGGTGATCTGCAGCGAACCGGAGAACAGCGCCGGCGCCGACTGAGCGATCGGATTGGCGCCGAAGAAGTGCTTGACGATCTCCTGCAGCACGATGGCAAGGCCGAAGGTCACCAGGATCTGGTCGGCATGCGGGCGCTTGTAGAAGAACCGGATCAGGCCGCGCTCGATCAGGATGCCGATCAGCAGCATCACGGGGATCGCGAGCAGGATCGACACCGGCACCGAGTAATCGATCAGTACTTTACCCCAGTCGCCGAGCATCGACTGGACGTAGGGCGTCTTGACCTCCAGCGGCGAGCCCCAGGGCGTCGTCCGCGTCGGATCAATCTTGACGATTTCCAGCGTCAGCAGCTTGTTGAACACCACGGCGCAGAACGCGCCGAGCATGAACAGCGCGCCGTGGGCGAAATTCACCACGCCGAGCGTGCCGAAGGCCAAGGTCAGCCCGAGCGCGATCAGCGCATAGGCCCCTCCTTTGTCGAGGCCGTTCAGGATCTGCAGAACGATCGCGTCCATGCGTGGTCAATCTCCCCCTGTGTCCGCGGCACCAAGGCGCGCGTCCATCGAAATTCCCCGGCGACCGACCCCGGCCGGCGGGCCAATACAAACTTTGCAGTCACTGTCGCCCGACCATCGGTCAGAGGCGGTACGCGCTTTATTGCTGCTCAAGAGACACGTGGCGGTCGGCTGCGCCTCGGGGCTCAGCCGACCGGTCACGATTCTGCTCGTCGGGCCGCAGCTCGCAGCCCGGCCGGATCAGATCAGCCGCACGCCTTGGCGTCCTTGGAGCCGAGTTCGCCGCCGAAGATGCTCGGGTCGTAGGTGACCTGCGACGCCGGCACGATCTTCTTGACTTCGAGAAGGTCGAACTTGTCCTTCGGCTTTTCCTTGCCCTGCACCACCAGCACGTCCTTGAAGCACTGATGGTCGGCGGCGCGGTACAGCGTCTTGCCGTTGCCGAGGCCATCGAACTCGAAGCCTTCGAGCGCCGCGATCACCTTCGACGGGTTGAAGGTGCCGGCACGCTCGACGGCGTCGGCATACAGGATCGCCTGGACGTAGCAGGTCTGCGCGGCCTGCGACGGCGGGGTGCCATAAGCGGCGCCGAACGACTTGGTGAACGCGCTGGTGGCGGCGTCTTCGAGCTTCCAGTCCCAGTTCGCGGTGCCGTAGATGCCCTTGATCGCATCGCCGGCACCCTGCGCCATCAGCTCGGAGAACAGCGGCACGACGATCTCGAACTTCTTGCCGTTCGCCATCTTGTCGCGCAGGCCGAACTGAACCGCCTGGGTCAAGGAGTTGATCATGTCCTTGCCGTAGTGGTTCAGCACCAGCACGTCGGCGCCGGAATTCAGCACCGGGGTGATGTACTGCGAGAAGTCGGCGGCGCCGAGCGGCGTGCGGACCGCCTTGACGGTCTTCCAGCCCTGCTTCTCGGTCGCGTCCTTCATCGACTCTTCCTGGGTCCAGCCCCAGGTGTAGTCGGCGGTCAGGTGATAGGCGACGCGGTCCTTGCCATAGGCTTCGGCCAGCACCGGGCCGAGCGCGACGCCGGACATGTAGGCGTTGAAGAAGTGGCGGAAGCCGTAGGCGCGCTTGTCCTTGCCGGTAGTGTCGTTCGAGTGCGTCAGGCCGGCCATGAAGATCACGCCGACGTCCTGGCACAGCGACTGCACCGCGACCGCTTCGGCCGACGACGAGCCGCCGGTGATCATGATCGCGCCGTCCTTTTCGATCATGCGCTTGGCGGTGGCCCGCGCCTGATCGGCCTTGGTCTGGGTATCACCAGAGACGAAGGTGACCTTCTTGCCGAGCACGCCGTTGCCCTTGAGCGCCAGCGGCTTCATGGTCTTCAGCATGCCGCCGTCGCCCTCACCGTTGAGGTGCTTCACCGCGAGCTGATAGGCCTTGAGCTCATCCATGCCTTCGTCGGCATAGGCGCCGGACTGCGGGACGTTGAAGCCGAAAACGACTTCCTTGCCCTTCGGGATGTTGCAGAAATCGTCGGCCCAGGCGTCGCGGATGAAAAAGCTCGGCGTGGCAAGGGCGGCAGCACCGGCCAGGCCGGTCTTGAGCGCAGTTCTGCGGTCGATGATAAATTTCTTGTCGGCCATGGGGCGTCTCTCCTCGGGTTCCTCGGGAAGTCTTCTTGTTAGTCTCGGGTCGTCGCGCTCACACGCTGATCGATGCCCGGGCTGCTCTTGGTGGCAGCGGAGCCGGAGTCTTGGAGAGCGGGTCCAATAGGGTCAACCGCTCCTTTTGTCTAAGGAGCGTCGATCAGTTCGCAGCGAAGGTAATTGCTCGCGCGGTTGACAGAACTAATCGTCAGTTTGTCGTGACAACTCGTCACAGTAACTATTGTGCATATCGATCAGAAAGCGTCGGCAGATCAGTCACTGCAGCGTTGTCACAACTGTCACATATCGCGCCGCACCAAATAACAACTCGGACGTCTCCGCATCGGCGTCCGCCAATTTATGTGACGTTTGGTCGCTCACGCGAGCGTTGGACTATGCACGCCCGCGACATCATGTCCGATACCGCACAGTTCTGAGTGTGAGGATCGTTTAGAATTTACCGAACCAGATCGGGACATTCTCCGCGCCGCCGAGACTGGCGGCATCGCCATACAGCCCCGCGAGAAAGGTCGCGCGATGGCTGGCGTTGGCAGTCGGGATTCCCACAGCCTGGCGACCGCCGGCCGACAGCGCCCGATACACCATGGCCGGATGCAGCGCTTCGTCGGCGAGCCCATAGTGAAACCGGATCGGCGAATCATAGCGCCAATACGAAGCCCGATTGGCTGCGAGGTGACGAAGGAAGGCGCTGTTGCGATCGTCGGTGGCGCGCTCGAAGAAGCCCGGCACCAACAGATCGGAGCCGGTCGGGAACGGCTGCTGCGGATCGGCCACGACCTTGTAGTCACCCCAGTATTTGCGGGCCATCGCCCGGTATTCGGGGCGGATAGCGCTGTCGAGCAGACCGCTGAGGCGATAGTTCAGCTCGTAGCTGCCCAGCGCAACGATCATGCACAACGAGATCCAGTTCGGCAGCGCCGGATAGGACGTCGTGCCGGCCGGCAGCGCGAAGCTTTGCGCGCCGGCCCAGTAGCTCCAGGCTTCGTTCAGATCGTTGAACGGGCTCGCGACCGCCGTGGCGGCAATGGGTCGCGACCGGCGCCGCAGCGCCTGATGAAGCCACTGGGTGTTGAGCGCGCCCTGTGACCAGCCGTGCAGGAAGAGTTTCGACGGCTTCAGGCCAAGCGACTTCATCGCCACCTCGCCCGCCGCCAGCATGTCGAGACAGGTCTGGACGCTGACGCCTTTGACCGCGTAGCCCTCGCCTCGGCCGTTGCGGAACGGACCCTTGCCGACATAGTCAGCGGCGATCACCGCATAGCCGCGTGCCGCGAACCGCTGCACGTTGAACAGCGTCTCCAGCGAATCCGCCGCATCGCTGAGCTGGTACGCTGGATCGGCCAGCTTGGTCAGGTTCGACGGGACCTGATCGAACGACAGGATGGTGCCGTGCTGCCAGGACAGCAGCGGCAGTTCGCCGGCCTTGCCGGCCGGCACGGCCAACAGCCCGCTGACCTTCAGCCGCTCTCCGGTCTCGGGAACGCGGGTCGTGGTCACGATCCGGTGCAGATCGACGTCGACCTGCGCGCCAGCGGTGGCGGCATCGAATTGCGGCAGGATCGCCGGCGCGTTGAACAGCGGGAACGCCTTGGCGACCTCGGCGTCGAGCCGCGCGGCGCTGACCCGCGCCGACATGTCGATTCCGGATCGCAGTGAGGAGCGCCGCACCGCCGCCTGTGCCGGGCTGAAGCCGAGCGCAGCGGCGCCGGCGGTAGCCGCGGCACCGAACACCAGAGACCGACGCTGCCGGTCGATCCCGCCTGAGGCTGCCTCTGACTGAGCAGGAACGGAC
>NZ_QTKI01000011.1:0-28061 GCF_010820945.1 Rhodopseudomonas sp. BR0C11 | reverse complement strand
GGTGACCGCGCCGCGCTGACGGAGCTCACGGCCGCGCCCTATGCGTATCTGAAAAGCCAGGGCGTGCCGGTGTTCGGCTTCCACGCCGCCGACATGACCTATCTGTTGCGGTTGCATCTGCCGGACAAGTTCGGCGACGACCTGACGAAATTTCGGCAGATGGTGCTCGCCGCCAACAAGACGCGGCGCTCGCAGGTCGGCCTCGAGATCGGCGTCGCCGGCACCTTCGTGCGCGGCATCGCAGTGATCAACGATGGCGACCGTTTCGTCGGCACCGTCGAGGCCGGCCTCAACCTCGAGCCGATCCTCGAACAGGTGAAGACGCTGACCAACGCCGACATCGCGGTGGTGCTGAGCCAATCACTCGCCGAGCTGCCATCGCGCGGGCCGGGCGACAAGGGAGAACAATTCGGCGACCTGATCGCGCTCGCTTCGACCGATACACCGCTGTTCACCGGCCTGTTGCGCGACGGCGCGATCCGCCTCGCCCGCACCCGCGAGATCAGCCCGTATCGGATCGGTGGCGAGACCGGCGCGATCCTGGTGCAGCCGTTGATCGACTTCTCCGGCCGGATGATCGGCAACATCGCAGCGGTAAAGAGCTTCCCGTCGCACGGCGCAGCATTGCAGCGGACCCGGATCGAACTGATCGCGGCGGCGCTGATCGGCACCGTGCTCGCCTTTGTCGCCTTCTCGGTGTTGGCCCGGATGCTGAGGCCGCGCGACGAGGCGCAGGCATGAAGTCACTGCTGGCGGCTCTACTGATCGTTTTCGTTGCGCTGTGCGGAGCACCCGCATCCGCTGCAGGCTCACCGTCGGAAGGGCTGCCCGAAGGCGTCGAGCTGCCGGTCAAGGTCCGCATCGGCCTGCGCGTACTCGACATCACCGAAATCCGCGAGGTGATCGGCCGCGCGCGGCTGTACATCGAAGTCACCCAGCGCTGGACCGATCCGCGCCGGCGGTTCGATCCGCTCGACGCCGGCACCTCGCGGATCGACCGCGTCGGCGCCGAGGCACGGCAGTATATCGCCGGGATCTGGACGCCGGGTCTGGCGATCGACAATCAGCTCGGCGAGCCCCGCGCCAAGGCCGATGCCGTCTCGGTCTATTCGGACGGCAGCGTGGTGCTGGTCGAACGCTACGAGGCAGATTTCCGGGTCGGCGTCGACATGGCGGCATTTCCATTCGACCGCCAGCGGCTGTCGCTGTCGTTCTCGCTGCCGCGCTACGCCAAGCAGGATGCGATGCTGGTGACCACCGAGACCGACCGGCTGTTCTCGCGGATCGAACCGAAACTATCGGTGATCGATTGGCGCCCGCTCGACCTGACGTTCTTCTACGACGAAGCAGCCGGCTGGAACGCGCGGGCGTATTCGCGGCTGAACGCGACCGTCGGGATCGAGCGGCTGTCGGAGCGCTATCTGCTGCGGCTGTTCATCCCGATCGTCTCGACCTTGGCGGTGTCGCTGTTCGTGCTGTGGATCCCCGGTACCGCCCCCAAGGATCACGGCAGCCTGGTGTTCTCCGCCCTGCTGGCGCTTGCGGCGATCAGCTTCACCTACGAGGCGAGCTTTCCCGGCTCGATCTCGCTGAACACGCCGATCGCGAAGATCATCTCGCTCGGCTATTTTTATCTCGTGGTGGTGGTGCTGATCGACGCGCTGCTGTGGAAGCCGCGCAGTGATCCGGCCTCGCGCTATCACGTCCTCGCCATGGGACTGCGTTCACACTGCCGCTGGGCGCTACCGTCGATCATGGTGATCGTCTGCCTCGCGCTGGTGTTGCGGGGACTGCCGGGATAGCAGAGCGTTTTGGCGCGACGCGCGCGTCAGGATGTTGTAAATTCGGACTTCACGATCAGACCGAGCTTGCCGTCCTTCAGGCGTCCAGCCACCATGTTCTTGACCGTCCAGGTGCCATCGGCATTGTAGCTGACATCGAACGCCGTGTAGCCCGCCGCGGCATCGCACAGCGCCGCGGTCGGCGACAGGGATGCAAAGCTCAACACCGTGCCGGCGACGTACTTGCCAGTCTGGACATAGAACTTCAGCGACGGGGTACAGTCCAGCCGCGCGTTCGGCGACGCCGTCACGAAATTGGACAGCAGGATCCCGCCGGCGAGAGACTGCATGGCCACGCCGGCGTTGTAGTTGGTCAGCGTCGGGTCGAACACCGCGGTGACGATCCGGAACGCGCCGGCCGGCACGTCGTCGGTTGACGTCGGCATCGACAGGCCGAGCGACGGCGACACCGACATTGTCGTGGTGTTGTTGATCGGCGTCCCTTGCGCCGGGGTCAGCTCGATCGCGCGAAGAGCGCCCGCCTGCCCGACCGGTTGGCCCGGCGTTGGCGGCGCAATCTGCTGCTGAACGCCGGCGTAGGATTTCGGCGTGAACATGAAACTGAGCACCGCGCCGGACGTGGTGTAAGGCAGCAAAGGCTGACCGCACAGGCTGCTGACATAGACCTGAGCGCTGGTCGAATACTGCGCGGGCTGCTGGAAGAAGCAGAAATCCTGCGAAGTATTGCTGTTATTCTTGAGATTGATGGTGATCGTCGTCGCCATGACTGTCGCGTCGCTTCCGTCGTCTTCGTCAACGCGAACGGCCGGAGGCAGTATCGCCTCCGGCCGTGACTAAGCAGTACCGCCGGTTCAGGCTCTAACCGACCAAGAGCTTAGCTCGCTCTTAGTCGAACACCGCGGTATTTCCGGTGATATCCGTGCATGTCACCCCCTGATACCGGCCACCGGCCGGGCCGACCTGGTAGTCGCGGTTCCGAATGATCGCGCCCGGCGCCGTGAGGTTGGTCACGGTGATCGGGCGCAGGAAATTCGCCGCCAAGCCCGATGAAACCAGTCCCGTACCTGCCTCGTTGAGAACCTCGGCAATCAGGGCCGCCGCGCTCAGTTCGGTCGTGAAGGATGATTTCTCGATCAGACCGCGGCTGCCGTTGGCGAGCTGAGACACCGCCATATTTTTCACCGTCCAGGTGCCGTTGGAGTTGTAGCTGACGTTGAACGTGGTGAAGCCGGGGGTCGCGTCGCAAAGCGCCGCCGTCGCCGACGACGAGGTGAAATTCATCACCGTTCCGGCAGTGTAGTCGCCGGTCTGCACGTAGAACTTGATGATCGGTTGGCAGTCGAGATGCGTGTTCGGCTGAGCGGTGACGAAGTTCGACAGCGTGATCGCGCCGGTCAGCGATTGCACAGCCGAGCCGGCGCTGTAGTTCATCAGCGCCGGATCATACACCGGGATGTTGATCCGGAACGAGCCGGCCTGCGGGTCCTGCGACGAGAACGCCGGTGACAGACCCAGCGACGAAGTAACCGTCATGTCGGTCGTATTCTTCGTGGGAGTCCCGCCGGGGGCCGGGGTCAGGTCGATCGGCTGAATCGCACCGAGCTGACCGGACGGCTTTCCGATCTGCGGCGGGTCCACCTGCTGCTGCACGCCGGCATAGTACTGCAGGATCATAGTGAAGCTCAGCACCGACCCCGAGGTCGCATACGGCAACACCTCCTGACTGTAGAGGCTGTTGGTGTAGACCGTGGGGCCGCCGGAATACACGGCCGGCTGCTGAAAGAAGAAGAACTTCTGAGAGTTAGGGCTGTTGTTGGTGACGTTGATGGTGATTTTGGTGGCCATGGTAGTCTCCTGGCGGGCTACGGGGTGGGGTTGAACCCTCGGACTTTATACAACCGAGAGTTGCATCACCGTAACGCAGGCAACCATCCCGAAATGCAATTTATGATTGCATTACGTGCAAACTACAGCCGCTCAACTTGCGCGGGCGGCAACTTCCGTCGCTCAGAGGTCCGAGACCTCGGGGAATAACGAGGCGATGAAAGCGATCAGGAGCGTCTTGGAGCGCTCCGACATCCGCATCTCGGCTCGCCGGACGCAGCTGACGAGTCTCGAATCAGCGGGCTCGGCACGCGGCGGGAGGGCGTGGCCGTCGATCGGGCCGCGGCCGGTCAGGAACCAGTCCAGCGAGATGTCGAGAACGCCGCACAGCAGCACGGCGTGATCGACCGAGATCGGGCCGTTGTTCTTCCAGCGGGTCACGGTGCTTTCGTTGACGCCCATGGCGAAGGCCAAGGCATGTTGCTTGGTCATGCCCCTGAGCTGCATGGCTTCGACCATCCGTGCTCCGCGACTCGACATGCCCGGCGCTCCGCTCTCGGCTGTTCGCGCTGCCGTGGACGATCGCGCAGCGGCTCACAGCGATCGCCGCGCCCGATTTGCGTCCGACGCGGATTGCTCTATCACAGCGCTGCACGGCACGATCTGCCGCGGCGCAAATCATCCCGGGCAACGGACGGCGCGATGCGGATTGCGACTTGGAACGTCAACTCGGTCCGGCAGCGGCTGGACCATCTGGTCAGCTGGCTGCAGGACTGCCAGCCCGACGTGGTCTGCCTGCAGGAAATTAAATGCGTCGACGAGGCGTTTCCGCGCGAGCCGATCGAGGCGCTCGGCTACAACGTCGTCACCCACGGCCAGAAGACCTTCAACGGCGTGGCGCTGCTGTCGAAATATCCGCTCGAAGCAGCCAATCCGGGTCTCGCCGGTGACGACGCCGACGTTCATGCCCGATTTCTCGAAGGTGTGGTGTCTTTGAAGCGCGGCGTCGTCCGCGTCGCCTGCCTGTACCTGCCGAACGGCAACCCGGTCGGCACCGAGAAGTATCCCTACAAGCTGAGCTGGATGGCGCGGCTGCGCGACTATGCCCAGCAGCGGCTGAAGACCGAGGAGCCGCTGATCTTGGCCGGCGATTTCAACGTCATCCCGCAGCCGGAGGACGTCCATAATCCGGCCGCCTGGACCGAGGACGCGCTATTCCGCCCGGAGACCCGCGAGAGCTTCCAGACCCTGCTCGGCCTCGGCCTCACCGACGCCCTGCGCGCAACCACCGATGCGCCCGGCCAGTATACCTTCTGGGACTACCAGGCCGGCGCCTGGCAAAAGAACTGGGGGCTGCGGATCGACCACCTGCTGCTGTCGCCGCAGGCCGCCGACCGGCTGCGCCACGTCGGCATCGACAGCTATGTGCGCAATTGGGAAAAGCCCTCGGACCACGTCCCGGTGTGGGCGGATCTCGACCTGGAAGCAGCGTAACGACGTACGCGCAAATTTAAGTGGCATTCGGAAGCGCCGCCGCGCGGCGGCGGCCTCGAAGGATGGCCGAAGGCCCTGCCCTCACCGTCGCCTTCGACGGCTCGCGTCGTTCGCCACCTCTGGAGACGGCGAACGTGGCGGGATCAATCAGTCCCGGCGGCCCTGCACCCAGTGCTCGAGCATCTGCAGCGCCATCACCCGGTCGTCGTCGGACGCCTTGGAGAAGGCCTTGTTGTAGCTGTCCTTGATCCAGGCTTCTTCCGGCGTCGCGGCATCGCGGGCCAGGGTCAGCCACATCAGGCCGCGGGCGGCCTGGCGGGGCAGCTTCTCGCCGTTGAACAGCAGCTGGCCGAGCATGGCCTGAGCCTGGTGCTGGCCCTTCTGGGCGGCGAGGCCGAGCCAGCGCGCGCCATAGCGGAAGTCGCGCGGCACGCCGACGCCGTCGATGTACAGCCGTGCCAGATCGTACTGCGCGTCGGCATTGCCGAAATACGAGGCGGCGTAGGAGAACATCTCGCGCGCCCGCTCCGGATCGCGCTTGACCTTCGAATTCGGGATGCCGTCGAGATAGTAGCGGCCGAGCGCCACGAAGGCGTTGGCGACGATCGCGGCCTGCGGCGCGGACGGGCTGTCCTCGGCGTGGGCGTTGGCGATCTTGCTGAAATAGTCGAACGCGCGCAGGTCGTCCTGGTCGACGCCGTTGCCGTCGGCATACATCTTCCCGAGCCGCCACTGCGCGATCGGGTGACCGCCTTCGGCGGCATACTGCAAGGCGGTGAGCGAAGTGGTCGAGGGCGCCGCCGGCAGCGCCTTCTTCAGCGCCGGCGCGGTGGCCGGCTGGCTGGTGGCGACCGGGATCGCGGTGTCCTCCGGGCGAACCGGGGTGCCTTCGAACGCAGCCGCCGGGACGGCGCTCGCTCCTGCGCCGATCAGCAACGCGGCAAAAACGCTACGCTTAAAATTCCGCATCGCACATCTCGCGGGTCACCCCCGGTGTGGTCGCAACGACCCGCCGGCTTTCCATCCAACACGCTCCCGCCCTCTCCTCTGTCGCGGCAACACCCGTTTCGGACGGGTCGGTTGCCAACGCTGCGGCGGTCAAATTTCTGTCACGGCCGCGACCGGCCGTCGGCTGTTCGACGGTCAGGTGATCGCACCTTATGTGGCCATGATTGCGCAAGATCGTCGCCGGGAGCTGGGCAACCTCACCATCGCCCTGCTGTTTGGCGAGATGACGGCCGAGCCGCTGCAAATCCGCGGCAGACAGTGACTTTTTGAAGACGTGAATTTGGGAGCCGAGGCCGAGCAGGCCCGCACTAACCGCTCCCGACAGGTTCGCGGCGCCGCCAGTGATCTGGTGGCTCGTCGGCATCGACCTCATCGGCGTCGTGGCGAACATTCGCGAACTCGTCTTTCCGGCCGCCTCGCTATCGGGTTTCCGGACCCTCCCGGTAAGACCATCGACCTGCGCTCGGCTTAGGTCTGATGATCTCATTGACCGGTGTGGCCAAAAAGCGGCGTGTGCAAGAGCGACCGTCAAAGACGGTTAAATGATGCGGAACTGTTGCGACATAGCAACAAGAGTGTCCTGGCGGACACCCTTTTCAGGTGCACTTAGTAGCCGCTGGGGTCAGGCGTTGAGCACCTTGCCGTAGGCGTCGAGCACGGCTTCCTTCATCATCTCCGACAGGGTCGGATGCGGGAAGACGGTGTGCATCAGCTCTTCCTCGGTGGTTTCGAGGTTCATCGCCACCACGTAGCCCTGGATCAGCTCGGTGACTTCGGCGCCGATCATATGCGCGCCCAAGAGCTGCCCGGTGGTTTTGTCGAAGATCACCTTGACCAGGCCCTGGTCCTCGCCGAGCGCAATCGCCTTGCCGTTGGCAGTGAACGGAAAGCGGCCGACCCGGATCTCCCGGCCCTGCTCCTTCGCCTTGGCCTCTGTGAGGCCCACGGAGGCGATTTGAGGCTGGCAGTAGGTGCAGCCCGGGATCAGGCTCTTGTCGAGCGGATGCGGATGCAGGCCCTTGATGGCCTCGACACAGATCACCCCCTCATGCTCGGCCTTATGCGCCAGCATCGGCGGCCCGGCGACGTCGCCGATGGCGTAAATGCCCGGCACATTGGTCTTGCCGAGCCCGTCGGTGACGATGGTGCCGCGATCGAGCTTCACCCCGAGCTTGTCGAGGCCGAGATTCTCGACATTGCCGACCACGCCGACCGCCGAGATCACACGGTCGAATTCGGCGGTCTCCGGCTTGCCGTTGCCGGGATCGATGGTGGCAACGACGCTATCTGCCTTCTTGTCGAGCTTGGTGACCTTGGCGCCGGTCAGGATCTTGATGCCCTGCTTCTCGAACCGCTTGCGGGCGAGCGCGGCGATCTCGGCGTCCTCGACCGGGAGGATCTGCGGCAGCACTTCGACTACGGTGACCTTGGCGCCCATGGTGTAGAAGAACGAGGCGAACTCGATGCCGATTGCGCCGGAGCCGACCACCAGCAGCGACTTCGGCATGGTCTCCGGCACCATCGCCTCGAAATAGGTCCAGACCAGCTTCTTGTCCGGCTCAAGCCCCGGCAGCACCCGCGGCCGCGCCCCGGTGGCGACGATGATGTGCTTGGCCTGATAGCTGCCCGGCGGCAGCGCACCCTTCGGCGCCTCGGTCTTGGAGGCAGCGACCGTGAGCTTGCCCGGCGCATCGATGGTCGCCTGACCCCAGATGATCGAGATCTTGTTCTTCTTCATCAGGAAGCCGACGCCGTCGTTCAGCCGCTTCGACACTCCGCGCGAGCGCTGCACGATCGCCTTCGGATCGAACGAGATGTTGTCGGCCGACAGCCCGTAATCCTTGGCGTGCTGCATGTAGTGATAGATCTCGGCCGAGCGCAGCAGCGCCTTGGTCGGGATGCAGCCCCAGTTCAGGCAGATGCCGCCGAGATACGACTTCTCGACGATCGCAGTCTTGAACCCGAGCTGCGCTGCCCGGATCGCCGCGACATAGCCGCCGGGTCCGGAGCCGATGATGATGACGTCGAAGGAGGTGTCGGACATAACTACTCGCTCTTCTTCCCTTCACCCGGCCACAGGTGGCACCCTCTCCCACAAGGAGAGAGGGAAGACGTTCACACCATCATCATCACGGGATTTTCGATCAGCGTCTTGAAGGCGCCGATCAGTTCGGCGCCGAGCGCGCCGTCGACGGCGCGGTGATCGCAAGACAGCGTCACGCTCATCATGGTGGCGATCTCGATCTTGCCATCCTTGACGATCGGGCGCTGCTCGCCGGTGCCGACCGCCAGGATGGTGGCGTGCGGCGGGTTGATCACCGCGGTGAAGTCCTTGATGCCGAACATCCCGAGATTGGACACCGCGGTGGTGCCGCCCTGATACTCTTCGGGCTTCAGCTTGCGGGCGCGGGCACGCGCGGCGAAGTCCTTCATCTGCGCCGAGATCGACGACAGCGACTGAGTTTCGGCGCTGCGGATGATCGGGGTGATCAGCCCACCCGGCATCGCCACCGCAACGCCGATATCGGAATGCTTGTGCTTCAGCATACCGCCTTCGGTCCACGACACGTTGGCGTCGGGGACGCGCTGCAGGGCGATCGCCATCGCCTTGATGATGAAGTCGTTGACCGACAGCTTGTAGGCCGGCTTGCCGTCCTTGTCCTTCGGCGCGGCGGCGTTGATGTCCTCGCGCGCGGCGAGCAGCCGGTCGAGGTTGCAGTCGATCGTCAGATAGAAATGCGGAATGGTCTGGGTCGACTGCGTCAACCTTTGCGCAATGGTCCGACGCATGCCGTCGTGCGGCACCACTTCGTAAGAGCCTTCCGGATACAGCGCACGGATCTGCTGATCCGACATCGCCGGCGCGATCGCCGGACCGGCCGCAGGGGCTGCCGCCGGCGCCCTCAGGCCGCCGCCGCTCTTGGCCTGCTCGACGTCGCGAGCGATGACGCGGCCGTGCGGGCCGGTGCCGGTGACGCGGGCGATATCGATGCCGGCATCCTTCGCCAGCCGCCGCGCCAACGGCGAGGCGAACACGCGGGCGCCGTTATGCGTGGCTTCGCCCTTCGAGACCGGCGCTGGCGCGCCCTCCTCAGGGCGAGGAGCTGGGTTTGTTGTTGGCTTTGTCGGAGTCTCTGTCTTGCCGCCCGCACTGCCCTCATCCTGAGGAGCCCGCGCAGCGGGCGTCTCGAAGGATGATGCTGTTGGCTTCGGCGCCTCGGCCTTGCCGGCTCCTGCCCCAGCCGCCTTCACGTCCTCGCCGTCCGCGGCCAGCACCGCGATCACGTCGTTGACCGGAACGTCCTGGGTGCCTTCAGGCACGATGATCTTGGCCAGCGTGCCTTCGTCGGCGGCCTCGACTTCCATCGTCGCCTTGTCGGTCTCAATCTCGGCGATGACGTCGCCGCTTTTGACCTTGTCGCCCTCCTTCTTCAGCCACTTCGCAAGGTTGCCCTTCTCCATGGTCGGCGACAGCGCGGGCATCAGAATGTTGATCGGCATGAGGACAGAACCTTACTGCGGCCGTTCGGTGGTGGCGCCGGTGTCGGTCGGGCGCGACAGCTCGGCCTCGAACATCTCGACGATGCGCTCCAGCGCCTCGTCCTCGGTGTATTCGCTCTCGCGCGCATAGGCGCGCGCGGCGTGGCGGGCGATGTCGACCAGCAGCAGCCCCCACATCTCCGGATCTTCGAACGCGCGCATGAAAGCGATCGACAGACCGCCGTCGAGCACGAAGGCGCGCAGCACCTCGATCGCGTCTTCGCGGTTTGCGACGTCGGGCGGCAGCGGCTGTTGCTTGGGTCCGGTCATTGGCTCACCGATAGCAGACGGCTTTGGCGGCCTCGACCACCTCGGCGACGCTGGGCAGTGCCAGCTTTTCGAGATTGGCAGCATACGGCATCGGCACGTCCTTGCCGGATACGCGGGTCACAGGCGCGTCCAAGTAATCGAACGCGTGCTCCATGATCCGGGCGGAGAGTTCGGCGCCGACGCCATTCTGCTGCCAGCCCTCTTCGACCGTCACGGCGCGCCCGGTCTTCTTCACCGAGGCGATGATCGTTTCGGTGTCGAGCGGACGCAGCGTGCGCAGGTCGATCACCTCGACCGAGATACCGTCCTTCGCCAGCTCGTCGGCGGCCTTCAGCGTGTAGGTCATGCCGTGCGACCACGAGATCAGCGTGACATCCTTGCCCTCGCGGACGATGCGCGCCTTGCCGATCGGGATCACGTAGTCGTCGAGCTTCGGCACTTCGCCGTGCTGGCCGTACAGCATCTCGTGCTCGAGGAAGATCACCGGATTGGGATCGCGGATCGCCGCCTTGAGCAGGCCCTTGGCGTCGGCGGCCGAATACGGCGCCACCACCTTGAGGCCGGGGATCTGCGCGTACCAGGCCGAGTAGTCCTGGCTGTGCTGCGCGGCGACGCGCGAGGCGGCGCCGTTCGGGCCGCGGAACACGATCGAACAGCCGAGCTGACCGCCCGACATGTACAGCGTCTTCGCCGCCGAGTTGATGATCTGATCGATCGCCTGCATGGCGAAGTTGAAGGTCATGAACTCGACGATCGGCTTCAGCCCGGCAAAGCCGGCACCGACGCCGACGCCGGCGAAGCCGTGCTCGGTGATCGGAGTATCGATCACGCGGCGGTCGCCGAATTCCTGCAGCAGTCCCTGCGTGACCTTGTAGGCGCCCTGATACTCGGCGACCTCTTCGCCCATCACGAACACGTCGGGATCGCGGCGCATTTCCTCGGCCATCGCATCGCGCAACGCTTCGCGGATCGTCACCGTCACCATCTCGGTGCCGGGCGGAATATCCGGATCAGCGGCGGCCGACACCGTCGGTGCTTCTGGCGCGTGCTGCGCCGGCGCCGCTGCGGACTTGGCCTGTGCGGCTTCAGGCTCCGCCGCCGGCGGGGCCGATTGCGAGGCCTTGTTCTGCGCGGCCGGGTCCGACGCCTTGTCGGCGTCAGCCGCGCTTTCGCCGTCACCGAGAATGGTGGCGATCGGGGTGTTGACCGCGACGTCGTTGGTACCTTCCGGGATCAGGATCTTGCCGAGCGTGCCTTCGTCGGCGGCTTCGACTTCCATCGTCGCCTTGTCGGTCTCGATCTCGGCGATGACGTCACCGCTTTTGACTTTGTCGCCTTCCTTCTTCAGCCATTTCGACAGGTTGCCCTTCTCCATGGTCGGCGACAGCGCGGGCATCAGAACTTGGATTGGCATTGGGGCTCCGCAGTCATTCAGTCAGGCGGGAAGCAGCCGCGACACGGCAAGGCGGGGATCAGCGATACACATCGGTGTACAGTTCAGACGGATCGGGCTCGGGATCGTGCTGCGCGAAGTCCGCCGACTCGTTGACGACCTTGCGCACCTCGGCATCGATCGCCTTCAGATCGTCTTCGGTCATGTCGAGCGCGAGCAGACGCTTGCGGACCTGTTCGATCGGATCCTGATCGTTGCGGATCTTGTCGACTTCTTCGCGCGACCGATACTTCGCCGGGTCCGACATCGAGTGGCCGCGATAACGATAGGTCTGCATTTCGAGGATGAACGGGCCGTTGCCGGCGCGGCAATGTGCAACCGCCTTGTCGCCGGCGGCTTTGACCGCACGCACGTCCATGCCGTCGACCTGCTCGCCCGGAATGTTGAACGACACGCCGCGCTTGGAGAAATCGGTCTGCGCCGAAGAGCGCGTCACCGAGGTGCCCATCGCGTAGCGGTTGTTCTCGATCACGTAAACCACGGGGAGCTTCCACAGCTCCGCCATGTTGAAGCTCTCGTACACCTGGCCCTGATTGGCGGCGCCGTCACCGAAATAAGCGAGGCAGACGCGGCCATCGCCGCGATAGCGGTTGGCGAAGGCGATGCCGGTGCCGAGCGAGACTTGCGCGCCGACGATGCCGTGTCCGCCGAAGAAACTCTTCTCCCGGCTGAACATGTGCATCGAGCCACCCTTGCCCTTGGAGTAGCCGCCGCGGCGTCCGGTGAGTTCGGCCATCACGCCGTTGGCTTCCATGCCGCAGGCGAGCATGTGGCCGTGATCGCGATAACCGGTGATCACCTGATCACCTTCGCGCAGCGCCATCTGCATGCCGACGACGACGGCTTCCTGACCGATATAGAGATGACAGAAACCGCCGATCGCACCCATGCCGTAGAGCTGACCGGCCTTCTCTTCGAAGCGGCGGATCAGCAGCATTTCACGAAAAGCGCCGAGCTCCTGTTCCTTGGTGAAAGGCGGCACGTTCGATGGTGACGCTCCTCCGGCCTTGTCCTGTGCTGTTTCCTTCGCGGCGCTCTTCTTGGGTGCGGCCATGGCGATTCCGATGAGAGATGAGATGAGCCTCTCTATCGTAACTTATAGCGGCTTGAAAGGATCGCTATGTCGCTGCGCGCAAATCAATATGCCGCAGTGCAGCGACACGAAACTTTCGAAATCGTTCGTCCAGATTTTTGGAATTTGCGCACTCAGCGCTCGGGCAGCATCCGCACCAAGTCCGCCGGATTGGCGAAGTCGAGCTGATAGCGCACGCGTTCGTCGAGCATATCCGGGTCGATCCGGTCGGAGCGCAGCAGCGAGACTCGCTGCTCGGCCTCGGCGCGCTGCTGACGCAGTTGCACCAGTTCCGCAGTGAGCGCGGTGATTTCCTGGTCGAGCTCCTGCTGCGCCGTCAGGCCGTAGCGGCCGGTGTAGGCATTGACGCCGAAATAGCCGATCACGGCCGCAGCGATCGCGTACAGCGCGATGCCGGCGAGGATCGATTTGAGGCGACTGCGGGTGACCATGGCCGGACCATGGGACAGCGCGGTTAACGCACGGCTAACGCCGCAACTGTCCCGCCAGCTTTACAACCGGCGGGACAGGTGTCTGGCGCTATTTGTATTGCTGGACGACGAAGCCGGCGAAGGCGTCGATGTACTTCTGCAGGAACTCGCGCAGCGAGTCCTTAACCAGCGCACCGTCCTCGCCGAACGCATCGCCGATGCCGCCGACATAAGCCTCCGGCTGCTGCAGCGTCGGCATGTTGAGAAACACCAGGCACTGCCGCAAATGGTGGTTGGCGCCGAAGCCGCCGATCGCACCGGGCGAATTCGACAACACACCAGCCGGCTTCTTGTCGAAGCAGCTCTTGCCGTACGGCCGCGAACCGACGTCGATGGCGTTCTTCAGCACGCCCGGAATCGAGCGGTTGTATTCCGGCGTCACGAACAGCACCGCATCAGAGGCCTTGATGCTGTCGCGGAACGCGGTCCAGTCGGCGGGCGGCGCGTCGGTCTCGAGATCCTGGTTGTACATCGACAGGCCGTGCAGCGTGACGATGTCCAGCTTCAGCGTGTCCGGCGCGAGCTTGCTCAGGGCCTGCGCGGTGCGCAGCGAATAAGCCTGCTTGCGCAAACTGCCGACGACGGCGGCGACGCGATATGGTGGGGCCATTCAAATTCCTCCGTAAGCCATGAACAGTCGCGGCGAGCCTAGCCCGCCGCGATGACGGAGAAAGCGCAACATGCGACAGTCGTGTGGCGATGACGCGGTTTTGATGGTCCCCTCACCTTACTCGGTGCGCGGGTCCGCCTATTCAGCCGCAGCGCGGTTACCCAGCACCTCATGGTTGTGCGCGCCGAGCTTGGGCGTGGCGAGTTCGGGATCAGGCCGCTGGCCATCGAACAGAATCGGCAGGCCGGCGACCTTGAGGCCGGTGTCCGGCATCGTGCGCAGCAAATCGGCCGCGGCGAGCTGCTCGGTGGCGGCGAGCTCGGGAATGTCGTTGACCG
This sequence comes from Rhodopseudomonas sp. BR0C11, assembly GCF_010820945.1. NCBI lineage: Bacteria > Pseudomonadati > Pseudomonadota > Alphaproteobacteria > Hyphomicrobiales > Nitrobacteraceae > Rhodopseudomonas > Rhodopseudomonas sp. BR0C11. Next base: position 14,159 of record NZ_QTKI01000011.1, on the reverse strand, counting down.
GACTCACCGGCACGCCCGCGCTCTTGAAGGCCGCGAGCCAATCGGCGGCGCCGCGGGTTCTCAGCACCTCCTGCATCAACGGGATCAATACGGGCCGATGCGCCTGCCGGTCGCGCACCCGCGCAAAGCGCTGGTCGGTGCTCCACTCCGGGTGGCCGAGCACGGCGGCACAGCGCGCGAACAGCCGGTCGTTGCCGGCGGCGATCACGATCGGACGGTCGGCGGTCTCGAACACCTGATACGGTGCCAGCGTGCCGCTGGCGGTGCCATGGCGGGCCGGCGGCTCGCCATCGAGCAGATAGCCGCTCAGCGACATGTCGACCCAGCCGACCGCGGTGTCGAACAGCGAGGTGTCGATGACGCAGCCTTTGCCGGTGACGTGGCGCTGCTGAAGCGCTGCCAGCGCGCCGATCACGCACCACTGCGCGGTGGCGCGATCGTTGATCGGCGGTGCGCAGAAGGTCGGCGGATGTTCGGGACCGCCGGTGAGCGACATCACCCCGCCATAGGCCTGCAGCAGCGGATCGAAGCCCGGCTCCTTGCTCAGCGGACCGGCTTTGCCGAACGCCCAGACCGAGCAATAGATCAGCCGCGGATTGACCGCGCACATCACGTCCGGCCCGATGCCGCACGACGCGACCACGCCGGAGCGCAGGTTCTGGATCAGGATGTCCGCATCCTGGACGAGCTGTTTGAGCCGCGCGACATCGTCCGGGTTCTTGATGTCCAAAGTCACCGAGCGCTTGTTGCGGTTGTAGGTGTGAAACAGCAGAGAGTCGCCGTCGATGAAGGGCGGGCCCCAGTGCCGGGCATCGTCGCCGCCGTCGTGCTTCTCGACCTTGATCACTTCGGCGCCCATGTCGCCGAGGATCATACCGGCCATCGGCCCGGCGATCGCCTGCGCGATCTCGATCACTTTGATGCCGGCGAGCGGTCCACCCATTGCGGTCTCCGATTTCGTGTTATGTCTGTTGGCGCGCACTGTTTCAGGGGTGCGAGGCAAATTGCAAGTGTCTGGCAGGAGCGGAGCGTGCAATGGTGACCGCCGAATTTCTCATCACCTCGCTGATCGTGGTCGCCTCGCCCGGAACCGGCGTGCTCTACACGGTCGCCACCGGGCTCTCGCGCGGGCCGCGGGCGAGCGCCATCGCAGCGTTCGGCTCGACCATCGGCATCGTGCCGCACATGGCGGCCGCGATCCTCGGCCTCGCCGCCCTGCTCCACACCAGCGCGGTAGCGTTCCAGCTCTTCAAGTATCTCGGCGTCGTTTATCTGCTGTACATGGCGTGGAAGACGCTTGGCGAGCGCGGGCCGCTCAGCGTCGACAGCGACGTCGGAGCCCCCTCGGCGCTGCAGATGACGGTGACCGGCGTGTTGATCAACATCCTCAATCCGAAGCTGTCGATCTTCTTCCTGGCTTTCCTGCCGCAGTTCGTCTCCGCCGATGACGCCCATCCGCTCGGCCGAATGATCGAGCTCAGCGGCATCTTCATGCTGATGACGTTCGTGGTGTTCGTGATCTACGGCCTGTTCGCCGCGTGGCTGCGCGACCACGTCATCACCCGCCCGCAAGTCATGACCTGGCTCCGCCGCAGCTTCGCCGCCGCCTTCGTCGCACTCGGCGCCAAGCTGGCGACCGCGGAGCGGTGACGCCTGGTATTAAGCGAACCGTCTCACCGCCGTCGTGCCCGGGCTTGTCCCAAGCATGAGGAAGGACAGAACTTTCGCTAACTAACGGCGTCAGTCAGGTCCGCGCGCGGATTTCGTTGAGCAGGAAGTTGCCGAGCCGCTTGCCGCGATTGCGCAGCACCTTGAGAACGCCCTGGTCGACGAAATACGTCAGCAGAATACTGTCCCGCGTCTCGACGCCTGCAGGCACGGTGTCGGCCGAATGCCAACTGTGCTTGTCGACCGCGAAAGCATAGCCCGAATTCGGCGCGAACTTCATTTGCCGCGCCTTCGGCATCGACCCGTCCGGCCGAACATCATGGAAGATCGTGCCTATATCGGTGTGGGCTTCGTCCCGCGGCAGATACAGCTGCACGGTGATGCCCTTCCAATGCGTGTCGGTGTGCGGCGTAATTTTGTAGCCGGGCACATCGCGGGTCAGAATCGGGATCGGAAACATTCCGACGTCCTGTGCGTCCGGGCCAAATCGCTTCTCCAGCGCGGGGCCCAGCTTGCGGCGGAATGCGTTCTTCACCGGCTCCGAACACAGCGCATCTCCGACCATGCGCCAGACCGAGCGTTGCTGCGGCGGCAGGTGCCGGATGTATTCGGGAAACAAATCGATCTTCACGCGGGTATGCGTGCCGTCGGCGAGATCGTTGCCTTTGCTGCGGCCGTGCATCGGCCGGTAGTCGGTGTTGCGCGGCAACGCCTGAAGCATCGCCGCGTACACCAGTGCGGGAAAGATCCCGACGAATTCGAGATGATAGAACGGCTCCATCACCACAGCGGCCGCCTCGATCGCACCGACGATGTGGTTGATCAACGCAGCGGTCGCTTCCGCCAGTTCCGACGGACGCTGCTCAGCCATCTGATCCATGCTGCTTTCCCTGCTTGCCGCTCTGGTTGAGACTAACTCTTGTTCTCAACCAGAGCCAGCATGTTTCGCAGGCGATCGCGGCGATTATTTGGTCGGATCGATCAGGTACTTCTCGCCGGTGGCGCGCTTGTTGTAGGCGGCGATTGCGTCGAGGGTCAGAGCTTCCTTCAGCGACACGATCTTGGTGTAGTGGCTGGCGAAGGTGGTCTTGAGCTCGGCGGCCACGCGGGCGCGGAGCTTGGCCGCATCGGCGGCACCGATCTTCTGCAGGAACGGGAACAGCAGCCAGCCGCCGGCCGCCCAGGCGAAGCCGAAATTGCGGACGATCTCGGTCGGCTTGGTATCGAGGCTGCCGTAGATGTACACCTGCTTCATCACGTTCGAGCCGTAGCGGCTGTACGGTCCGGTTGCGGTCTTGCCGATCGCGGCTTCCATGCAGCTCAGGATCTGGCCTGCAAGCCGGCCGCCGCCGATCGCGTCGAACGCGATGGTGGCTCCGGTCTTGACCAGCGCGTCGGTAAGATCATCGAGGAAGGTCGGCGCCGTGGAGTCGACCACGTACTTGGCGCCGATATCGCGGAGCAGCTTGGCCTGCGCCTCGCTGCGGACGATGTTGACCAGATCGATGCCGTCCTTGAGGCAGATGCGGTTCAGCATCTGGCCGAGGTTGGACGCCGCGGCTGTGTGCACCAACGCCTTGTGGCCCTCGCGCTTCATCGTCTCGGTCATGCCGAGCGCGGTCAGCGGATTGACGAAGCATGACGCGCCTTCGGCCGCGGTGGTGCCGTCCGCCAGCTTCAGACAGTCGGCCGCTTTGATCAGGCGATACTGCGCGTACATCGCGCCGCCGATCATCGCCACGGTCTTGCCGAGCAGCGCCTGCGCTGCATCCGAGCTGCCGGCCTTGATCACCGTGCCGGCGCCCTCATTGCCCACCGGCATCGACTCGTCGAGCCGCGCGGCCATTGCCTTCATGGCTGCTTCGGGCACCTTGGCGGTGATCACTGGCGCGTCCGCCGTCCCGGACGCTTTCGCGGTCGACATGTCGGCGGCGCCGAACAGCAGGCCGAGATCGGACGGATTGATCGGGGTGGCTTCGACCCGGACCACGACCTCGTCGGGGCCGGGCTCGGGAATGCTCACCGGCAGCAGCGAAACTTCGAGGTCACCGCTCGCCTTGATCAGCGAGCGCAGTTGCAGTCCGGTGGTCTCACTCACGCGTCGTCTCCCTGCTTGTTGTCAGCGCGGCCGCACCTTGGGGCAGCCGCGCGCAGGGTTCAAGGCCGCGCTGATAACCTATCCGTCATTGCGAGGAGCGAAGCGACGAAGCAATTCAGTTCCGACATCCGGCCTCTGGATTGCTTCGCTTCGCTCGCAATGACGCGGTTCTAGTTCAGCGGAACGCCTTCAGCGCCGCCTTGCCGGCGTAGTGCGCGCTGGAGCCGAGCTCCTGCTCGATACGCAGCAGCTGGTTGTACTTCGAGGTGCGGTCGGCGCGCGCCAGCGAGCCGGTCTTGATCTGCCCGCAATTGGTGGCGACCGCGAGATCTGCGATGGTGGAATCCTCGGTCTCGCCCGAGCGATGCGACATCACCGCGGTGTAGCCGGCCTTGTGGGCCATCTCGACAGCGGCCAGCGTTTCGGTCAGCGTGCCGATCTGGTTGACCTTGATCAGGATCGAGTTGGCGCGGCCGTTCTTGATGCCGTCCGCGAGCCGGGTGACGTTGGTAACGAACAGGTCGTCGCCGACGAGCTGGCACTTGCCGCCGATCAGATCGGTCAGCTCCTTCCAGCCTTCCATGTCGTCTTCGCTCATGCCGTCTTCGATCGACACGATCGGATAGCGCGCGACCAGATCGGCGAGGTACTTGGCCTGCTCCGAGCGCGAGCGGGTCTTGTTCTCGCCGCCATAGACGTAGGAGCCGTCCTTGAAGAACTCGGTGGCGGCGCAGTCGAGCGCCAGCATCACGTCGTCACCGGCCTTGTAACCGGCCTTGCCGATCGCGGCCATGACGAAGTCGAGCGCCGCATCAGCCGACGGCAGGTTCGGCGCGAAGCCGCCTTCATCGCCGACATTGGTGTTGTGGCCGGCCTTCTTCAACTCACCCTTGAGGGTGTGGAAGATCTCCGAGCCGCAGCGCAGCGCGTCGGCGAAGGTCGGCGCGCCGACCGGCATGATCATGAATTCCTGGAAGTCGATCGGATTGTCGGCATGCACGCCGCCGTTGACGATGTTCATCATCGGCACCGGCAGGGTGCGGGCCGAGGTGCCGCCGACATAGCGATACAGCGGCATGTCGTAGGACGCAGCCGCTGCCTTCGCCGCGGCCAGCGAGACGCCGAGGATGGCGTTGGCGCCGATCCGGCCCTTGTTCGGGGTACCGTCGAGCTCGATCATGGTCTGATCGAGCTGCACCTGCTGTTCGGCATCCATGCCGCCGAGCGCGTCGAACAGCTCGCCGTTGACCGCCTCGACCGCCTTCTGCACGCCCTTGCCGAGATAGCGGGCTTTGTCGCCGTCGCGCAGCTCGACCGCCTCATGGGCGCCGGTGGAGGCGCCCGACGGCACCGCGGCACGGCCGACCGAGCCGTCCTCGAGCACCACGTCGACTTCGACGGTCGGATTGCCGCGGCTGTCGAGAATTTCGCGGCCGATGATGTCGACGATGGCGGTCATGAATGCCTCTTGATCGGATGGAGGGAATGGAGTTGCGCCGCTTCTACAGCATGGCTCCGGGCACGAAAAGGCCGCTCGCCCGCTCCATGGGGCCCGACCAACGGCGAACGCACCGGTTTTGCAACGGATTCCCCTGCCCCGGAAAATGCTCTAGGACGGCGGTAACGGAGACCACAAGTTCAAGCCATGTCGAAAACACCTCGCAAATCCGCCGCCTCCCCGTCCCTGCAGCTCGGCCAGGCCGTCGAATGGCCCGACCGGCCGGAAGCCGCCAAGCTCGACCGGGTGCCGAACCCGCAGAAGGACACCAACTTCCTGGCCCGCTTCACCGCGCCGGAATTCACCTCGCTGTGCCCGGTGACCGGCCAGCCGGATTTCGCGCATCTGGTGATCGACTACGTTCCGGGCCCGTGGCTCCTCGAGTCGAAATCGCTGAAGCTGTACCTCGCCTCCTTCCGCAACCACGGCGCCTTCCACGAAGACTGTACCGTGGCGATCGGCAAACGGATCGCAACCGAGATCAAACCGAAATGGCTGCGCATCGGCGGTTACTGGTACCCGCGCGGCGGCATCCCGATCGACGTGTTCTGGCAGGCCGGCAAACTGCCGAAGGACGTCTGGGTGCCGGACCAGGGCGTGCAGCCGTATCGCGGACGGGGTTAGCCGGAGCACGCGCAGACGCCATGCGCCCCGCGGTGCATGGCGTTCCGGCTGGAGGGATTGCGGAACGGCGCGAGACCAGGTAATCAATCGCAGCTTCTTCTGTTATCTGAAGAGGCTGACATGAACGATTTATACTCGTGGACTGCGCATCAGCACCACGGCTTGCACACCTTCAAATCATTCCAAGACAAGCTTGAGCAGTTCGCCGAAGATCATCCGGCGCAACGCGGTCTGTGCCGTGTGCTGTCTCATCTGGTGCAGGATTACATCGAGGCCTTCGATGAAGCGCCTCTGCCGGCCGACCTCGCACGCGACGTGCATCATCGGCTGCTACAATTGTTGGCGTCACTTGAACTGCACGGCGATTCCGAGCGCAGGCTCGCCGACATCAACCGCGTCGCGGGTTTTGCGCTCTGGCCAATGCCGCAAAGCCCCTCTGGTGGCGAACATCGTCCGCATCACTGACGACGCTGCCGTGGCCGCTACAGCCGCACCGCGTCGTCCACAAGCAGTGGCGGCCGGATCTCCTGCGGCACGCCGAGATGATCGGCGAGCTGATAGACCTGCGACCTGTAGAGGTGTGCGATCGGCTTGAAGTCGGCGGCGCCGTGGATTGACATTGCCTCAACGTCGCGCATCTCGCAACAGAGTGGAACTTTTCGCGCTCGCGAACGTTTGAACGGAACTGCAATGTTTAGGCGGAGAAGCGAGATTGAACCGGCGGCAAGTTCTGACCGGGCTGGCGGCGTTGCCGCTGTTGCAGGCAAAGCCCGATCCCGCCGCGGCGGACCGCTCTTCCTCGATCGACTTCGATCCTTGGATGGTGCGCAAGCTGGCGCGCGAACTGGCGAGCAAACCCTATGAGGCACCCGACGGCTCGTTGCCGGCCTCGCTGAACGACCTCAGCTACGACGCCTACCGGTCGCTGCGCTTTCGACCCGAGCGCGCGCTCTGGCGTGCCGAGAACCTTCCGTTTCAGGTCCAGTTCTTCCACCGCGGCTTCCTCTACAAGAACCGGGTGACGATCTTTGAAGTCGCCGATGGCAAGGCGCGCCACGTGCCGTATCGCGCGGACGACTTCTCGTTCGGCGACGTCGCGCCGCCGCCGGATGCCGATCTCGGCTTTGCGGGGTTTCGGATTCATGCGCCGCTGCAGCGTGCGGATTATTACGACGAGGTCAGCGCCTTCCTCGGAGCGGCCTACTTTCGCGCCGTCACCAAGGGCGAGCGTTACGGCCTCTCTGCGCGCGGCCTGTCGATCGACACCGGCCAGTCGAGCGGGGAGGAATTCCCGCTGTTCAAGACATTCTGGCTTGAGCGGCCTGCTCCGGGCGCATCGTCGCTGGTGGTGCATGCGCTGCTCGACAGCAAGAGCGTCGCCGGCGCCTACCGCTTCACCATCCGGCCCGGTGACACCACGGTGTTCGATGTCGAGATGGCGCTGTATCCGCGCGTCGATCTGCAGCATGCCGGACTGGCACCGATGACCAGCATGTTTCTGTTCGGCCCGAACGATCCGGCCGATACCCCGGACTTCCGCGCCGCGGTGCACGATTCCGACGGGCTCGCGATCTTCAACGGCAGCGGTGAAGAGCTGTGGCGGCCTCTGTGCAATCCGAAGGATCTGCAGATCAGCTCGTTCAGTGACCGCAACCCGCGCGGCTTCGGCCTGATGCAGCGCGAACGCAGCTTCGCCAACTATCAAGATCTCGAATCCCGATACGAGCTGCGGCCGAGCCTGTGGGCCGAGCCGATCGGCGACTGGACCGATGGCGCCGTCAAACTGATCGAGATTCCCACCCGCGAAGAGGTGCACGACAATATCGCGGCGTTCTGGGAGCCCAAGCAGCCGCTACGCGCCAAGGGCGAACACATCTACACCTATCGCCTGCACTGGGGACCGGACGCGCCGAAACCCAACGCGCTTGCACGGTTCGTGCGGACCGGCGTCAGCGCGCGGGGCGACACCGAACGATTATTCGTGCTCGACTTCGCCGGCGAGCGGCTGAAGACCGTCGATGCCGCCGCGATCCGCGGCGTAGTCACCGCCGACAAGGGCGAGATCCGCAATATCGTGACCCAACCGAACCCGGCGATGGGCGGCTGGCGGCTCAGCTTTGACCTCGCGCAGGCGCGAGCCCCGGTCGAATTACGGGCGGTCGTGTGCGAGGGCGACGCGGCGGTCTCGGAAGTTTGGCTGTACCGATGGACGCCGTGATCGGGCCGCGGCGCGAGGGCTACAGCGACACCGCGCGCCGAGCCGAACCGCTGCCTGCGAACGCACCGTTGCCGATGCCGGTGCAGTCGTTGCTGCAGAGTCCCCGGGCTGCCGCCGTCCGATCGCCGGCCGCTTGGCGCCGCGTGCTGATCATGGTCGCGACCGCAGTGCTGTCCGCGGCGGGCATCTACGAGATGTATCAGGTGCTGCAGGTCGGCGGCATCACGGTTCTCGAAGGCGTGGTGCTGGTGCTATTCGCCGCGCTGTTCGCCTGGGTCGCACTGTCGTTCGTGTCGGCGCTGGCCGGCTTCACTGTGCTGTGCTGCGGCTGGCGCGACGATATCGGCATCATGGCGGATGGCTCTGTTCCGGCGGTCTCTTCCAGGATCGCGATGCTGCTGCCGACCTACAACGAAGACGCCCCGGTGGTGTTCGCGAGGCTACAGGCGACGCGGCAATCGGTCGACGAAACCGGACGCGGCGCACAATTCGACTGGTTCGTGCTCAGCGACTCCACCGATCCGTCAGTATGGATCGATGAAGAGCGCTGCTATGCCGAACTCGCCGCCACACACGACCGTCTCTACTATCGACACCGGCCCCACAATACGGCACGCAAGTCCGGCAACATCGCCGACTGGGTCGAACGTTTCGGCGGTGCTTACGACTTCATGGTCATCCTCGACGCCGACAGCGTGATGACCGGTGACGTGCTGGTGCGTATCGCCGCCGCGATGGAGACGAACAGCGACGTCGGATTGATCCAAACTCTGCCGGTCGTGGTCCAGGCGCGCACGCTGTTCGCGCGGGTCCAGCAATTCGCCGGCAGCATCTACGGGCCGATGATCGCCGCCGGCACAGCATGGTGGCACGGCTCCGAGAGCAACTATTGGGGCCACAATGCGATCATCCGGGTATCGGCGTTCGCGGGCACCGCCGGGCTACCGACGTTGGCGGGCCGCAAACCATTCGGCGGTGAAATCCTCAGCCACGATTTCGTCGAAGCGGCGCTTATGCGCCGCGCAGGCTGGCGCATTCACCTCGCCCCAACGCTGCGCGGCAGCTACGAAGAGTGCCCACCTTCACTGCTCGATTTCGCCGCGCGCGATCGGCGCTGGTGCCAGGGCAATCTGCAACACGGCAAGCTGCTCACCGCCCGCGGACTGCATTGGGTGTCGAGGCTACATTTCCTCACCGGAATCGGCGCTTATCTCACCGCGCCGATGTGGCTGGCGTTTCTGATTGCCGGCATCCTGATTTCGCTGCAGGCGCAATTTGTCCGCCCCGAATATTTCCCCAAGGACTTCTCGCTGTTTCCGATCTGGCCGGCGCAGGACCCGGTGCGCGCCGCCTGGGTGTTCGCCGGCACGATGGGACTGTTGATCCTGCCGAAGTTGCTAGCCCTGTGGCTGGTGCTGATGCGCAACGAAACCCGCAGGAAGTTCGGCGGCGGCCTGTGCGCGTTCGGCGGCTTGCTGCTAGAGACGCTGATCTCGGCTCTGAACGCGCCGGTGATGATGGTGTTTCAATCCACCGCGGTGATCGAGATCCTGCTCGGCCGCGACGCCGGCTGGCAGGTTCAGCATCGCGGCGATGGCGCGATCCCGCTGCTGGAAGTCGTCCGCCGCTACGCGCTCCCGACAGCGCTGGGCGCGACCATGGCGATCGGAGCGTGGCTGGTGTCGTGGCCGCTGCTACTGTGGATGACGCCGGTAATCGTCGGCCTGCTGCTCGCGATCCCGGTGGCGCTGCTGACGACGCGTGTCTCCCGCTCGCGTCCGTTGCTGATGACGACTCCGGAGCAGATCGATCCGCCGGCGATCCTGACGCAGGTGCACGCACTCGCCGATCGTCTTTGCCAGGCAAACCAGACAACCGATCCGCTGAGCGCGCTTTGTAGCGACCGACGACTCCGAGAGCTCCATCTCGCCGCACTGGCCTTCCATCCTCCACGCCCGCGCGGCCGTATCGATCCGCATCTGGCGACCGCGCGCGTGCTGATCGACGACGCTGAAAGTTATAGCGAAGCGGCCGGCTGGCTCGGCCCGCGCGAAATCCGCGCTGTGCTCGGTGATCGCGAGACCCTACAAGGGCTGCTGGCATTGCCCGGCGGAGATGGACCAGGACCAATCGCCACGGAGTCCCGCGGTTAGAGTGGCAACTCGCGAGCGACTGCATCCGCCGGCGGGCGCGGCTTGAGGATGCGGGCCAGTACGATCCCGAGCGTGGCCATGGTCAGCGCTGTCAGGGTCAGCGTCGCGGTCTTGCCGAGATGCGATAGGCCGAAGCCGTAGGCGATCGGGCCGGTGGTCTGGCCGATGAAGAAGAAGAACGAGTGCAGTGACATCGCGGTGCCGCGCGCGGTCTCGGTGAGTTCGGAGGCGAACACCTGGATGCAGCCGTGCAGCATATAGAACCCCATCCCCATCAGGACGAAGGCGAACATCTGCGCCTGCCAATGCGGGCCGAGCATGATCGCCGCGAGCTGCAGCGCCACCAGAAGACCGCCGCCGATCATCATGCCGGTGGTACGTAGCCGCGGCAGCAATTGCGACACCGTCAGCGTGTAGATCAGCCCGCCGATCGCAAAACCGGCAATCACCAGGCCGGCGATCGCAAGGCTCTGTTCGCCCTGCTCGTGCAGAAACGCCGCGACGTAAGGAAACACGCCCATCACGCAGGTGCCTTCGATCAGCACCGCGGTGAAGCAGATCGCCGCGTTGGGATTACTGAAGATGGTGCGATAGCCGCGGCGTAGTGCCGGCAGGTCCATCTCGGCGCTGCGCGGCGGCATCTTGGCGCCGCGGGCGCCGAACGCCACCGCGATCGCGGCGACGATCACCAGCACGCCGAGGATCGCCAGCACGCCGCGCCAGCCGAGGAAATCACCGATCACGCCCGAGGCTGAGGCACCGAGCAGATTGCCGGCCATCGAGCCGCCGAGCACACGGCCGATCGCCACCTGCCGCCGATCGACGGTGACGAGATCGCTGGCAAGGCCGAGCGCCACCGGAAACACCCCGCCCGAGCCGATGCCGGCGAGGATGCGGCAGATGAACAGCACGGTGAACGACGACGACAACGCGCCGAGCAGGCTGGCGAAGCCGAGCAGTGCCAGGCAGACGATCATCAGCCGCGCTTTGCCGAACAGATCGCCGAGCGCACCGATCGCCGGCTGCACCACCGCGAAAGTAAACGCAGTGACCGCGGCGAGACCCGCCGCAGTGGTGATCGTTACCGAGAACTCTTCGGCGATCCGCGGCAGCACCGGATCGAGCGCGCGCGTCGACAGCGACGCGGCGAAGCTTGATAGAGCGATGATGTTGAGCGCCGGCGGCAGCCGCGATGAGGAGGCTGCACCACCGGCTGTCGGCATCAAACGGCCCCGACCGCGGACCGCTTCTTGGCGAGCGCGTCGAATTCCATCAGCGTCTTGATCAGCGCTTCGAACTCGCGCAGCGGCACCATGTTCGGCCCGTCTGACGGCGCGTGATCCGGATCCGGATGGGTCTCGATGAACACGCCGGCAACGCCGACCGCGACCGCCGCGCGCGCCAACACCGGCACGTATTCACGCTCGCCGCCCGACGAGGTGCCCTTGCCGCCCGGCTGCTGCACCGAATGGGTGGCGTCGAAGATCACCGGCGCCCCGGTGGTCTTGGCCATGATCGGCAGCGCGCGCATGTCCGACACCAGCGTGTTGTAGCCGAACGACACGCCGCGCTCGGTCACCAGCACCTTCGTGTTGCCGGCGTAGGTGATCTTGGACACCACGTTGCCCATGTCCCACGGCGCCAGGAACTGCCCCTTCTTGACGTTGACGATCTTGCCGGTCGCCGCGGCCGCGAGCAGCAGGTCGGTCTGCCGGCACAGGAACGCCGGGATCTGCAGGATATCGACCGCTTCGGCGGCGCGCGCGCATTGCTCGTTCTCGTGCACGTCGGTCAGCACCGGCAGGCCGAGGCTGTCGCGGATCTCGGCGAAAATCGGCAGCGCGGCGTCGAGGCCGAGGCCACGGGCGCTGGCGGCGCTGGTCCGGTTGGCCTTGTCGAACGAGGTCTTGTAGACGAGCCCGATGCCGAGCCGCGTCGCGATCTCCTTCAGCGCCGAGGCGACTTCCAGCGCGTGTGCGCGGCTTTCGAGCTGGCACGGGCCGGCAATGATCGACAGCGGCAAAGCGTTGCCGAATTTGACGTTGCCCGCCACGACGCTGGTCGCGGGCGCAATGCTCTTGTTCACCGCACTGTTCCTTGTTCGAAGATCAGGGTCGCGCCGCAGACATTCGGCACCACCAGGCGGCCGACATGGCGCGCCGCCGGGATCTTGTGGTCTTGCAGCAGCCGTTCAACCACGCCGAGATCATCGACGGCAATCCGTAATCCGACGAAGCTTGCGCCCTCGCCTTCGGATGGAACCGTGATGCCGTATTGGTCGCGCAGCGACACCGGTTCGACGATATCGATCTCGCCGCGCTTGGTCGGCGCGGTGACGCCGATCGACGTCGAGCGCAGATCGCGGCTGCCGGTGAAGGCTTCGAGGAAGATGTGATGATCGGTCGGATTGTCGGCGACCATCACCACCGCCGTCGCAGCACGCGCGCCATTGGCATGCGCCTGGAACGCTGGATTCCAGAAATTCTCCGGGTAGTGATGCTGACAGGTGGCGAAGCCGGTCTGCGGCGACAGCGCATCGCGCGCGAACGCCAGCGAAAACTGCAGTTTCACCACGCTGCCATCGGGGCGCCGCCCTTCCCGTCCGAACGTGAACACCTCGCCGGCCGCGATGCCGCTGTCGGTGAACCGGCGCAGGTCGGCTGCCGCATCGTCGCTCGCCAGAAGCAGCATCGACAGACCTTCGCGGACCGCCAGGTAATCGCGTTGAAACGCCCCGAATGAAAACGCGCCGTCGGGCTGCGGCGGAATCTTGTCAGGCTCGCCGATCGTCAGCAACTCGATGAAGAAGCGATCGAACTGGACGATGCGGTTATGTGTTCCCCAGGGATGAACGTTGCGCGCACCGACGATGAAGCCGAGCCGCTGATACAGATCCGCGGCCGCATCGAGATCGCGCACCGCATGAACGATATGGTCGAAACCGTTGGACATAAACGAGGCCGTCATTGCGAGGAGCGCAGCGACGAAGCAATCCAGCTCCGTGCTCGGCGCTGGATTGCTTCGCTTCGCTCGCAATGACGATCGAAACTGATAATCATCCGAATTACTTCAGCGCAGAGAACGCGGTCGGCACCAACAGCTGATTGGTGATGCTGTCGACGATCTGGCCATCCTTCTCGGTTTCGGCCTTGGCGGCGAGCCATTCCGGATCGGTGGCGAATGCGGTCCATTTCTGCTCGCGCTCGGCAAGGCTCTCCCAGGCCAGCAGATAGGTCAATTCCTGGTTGGAAGCGCCGACCAGCGTGGTGAAGAATCCGGCCTGACGGATGCCGTGCTTCTCGAACAGCTTTAAGGTGATGGTCTCGAACCGCTTGAGGATCGCCGGCAGCTTGCCCGGCACACAGCGATAGACTCGCGACTCGTAGATCATGACGCCCTCCACATCGTTGTGGCGCTTATAGCGGTAAGCGACGGGGGTTGTCTTGCCCGCCGCGCAAGGAGCAGAGTTGCGCATTGCCATAGCAAATTGTATATACAGCAATGTCGGATTTCGACCCGGCCAAGGATGCGATCAACCGTGCCAAGCATGGCATCTCCCTGGCGCGTTGGGTCGATTTGCGCGTGCGGTCCATCATCCGTGACGTCAGCCTGCGCCGCGCGCACGACAAGGAAATGAGGCGCCATGCCCCGTAAACGCAGCGAGCCGGTTTTCGATGAAGACAACCCGGAGTGGACCGCAGAGGATTTCGCCAACGCGACGCCCGTGAACATCATGGCGAAAGACCTGACGTCGGAATTCCTCGCGAAGATTCCAGGCCGTCGCGGTCCGCAAAAGGCGCCGACCAAAGTCCCGGTGTCGATCCGGCTCAGCGTCGACGTGGTGGAGCACTACAAGGCGACCGGCCCGGGCTGGCAGTCCCGGATCGACGAGACGCTGCG
>NZ_QTKI01000109.1:0-13034 GCF_010820945.1 Rhodopseudomonas sp. BR0C11 | reverse complement strand
GGAGAGGAGTGCCCTCACCCGGATCGCTGACGCGATCCGACCTCTCCCGCAAGCGGGAGAGGTGAACGATCCGACTATCGAGACTCCGGTCTCACGCAGCGCATCCCGGAATGACAATGCAAGGCCGTCAGTCGAGCGACAGCACATCGCGCACGCTGGCCGGCCAAGCACTCGTATCGATGCCGTGGGTCGCGAACAGCGCTACCGCGAGGCGATCCATGCCGAAGGCGACGCAGCCGGTGTGGGCCGGGTTGCCGGCCACATCCTCGATCCCCCAGGTGACGCCGAAATGCTCGCGGTGATAGTTGAAGCTCATGCAGGCCGTCGGCTGCTCTTCCGAGCGCAACGGCACCAGCAGTTCGAACTTCAGAGCCTGCTGCTGCTGGCTGATGGCCTTCATCTGGCCGACGCGGCCGAAAAAAGGATCGGATGCAGTTTCGACGCGGAAGGCCAGACCAAGATCGCGGGCGATCGCCTGCGCCTTCACCATCCAGCGCTCACGGAAATCCGCGACATCCTGCGGTGCACCGATGCAGACATATTCCCGCATCCGGAACGATTGCAGCCGGTCGAGATGCTTCGACGGCTCGCGGCGGAAACAATCGGCAGCGACATCGAAACGCGCGCCGCCCGCCGGAAGCGGACCGCGGCTGGCCGCGATCGGATACACCGGATAGCAGGCCGCGGGTGACAGCACGAGGTCGGCGGGAGACAGCGAGGTCGTCCAATCGCCCCCGGAATCGAACCGGCTGACCGCCGCGTTGATCTCCTGCTCCGTGCCATGCAGGCCGCAGACGCAACCGAGCAGATTGGGGAAGCTCTTCAGATAGCCCGACTTCTCGAGCTGACGGCGGCTCATCACCGGCGGAAACCGCATCACTTCGGTGCCGTCCTCGCGGTGCCGCGAGATCAGCGCCGCCAGCTTCTCGACCACGCCCTCGTACAGCGCGGTGCGCGCATAGACGCCGTCCGCGCCGAGCTTGTGGAACAGGTGCTCGGCCAGGTGATCAAGCGGATCGACCGGCTGCAGCTCGGCTTCGGCCGGCGTGGTACGAATCGCCATATTCATGAAGCGGCCTCCTCGTTGACGATTGACGGTCGATTAATCGCGCAGGCTCGCCGGCACCGGGCTCATCAGATTGGCGGTACCGATATTGGCGAGGATCCGATCGTTGTTGATCATCAGCGGCGCAGACAGCACGTCGCGCAAATGACGGCCGAGGGTAAAGTCGCCATCGTTGCGATAGCCCGACAGGCCGCAGGCGCGCATCGCGCTCATCACCGTCTCGACAGCAAGTTCAGAAGCTTCGACTTTGAGCAGGTTGATCGAGGACTGGAACTCCAGCGAGCTCAGCGCGCGTTCGTCGAATTCATGCGCGGTGTAGGCGTCGAGATGCGTGGCGATCATCGCCCGCAACTTGGTCAGCGAGCGCTTGGCGCTGGTGAAGTGCGCCGCGCCGGGCGGCATCTGCCCGCCGGCGCCGCGCGCCGCCTTGCGAACGAACGCCTGCGCCCGCTCCACTGCGGCAGCAGCGATGCCGGCCCAAGCCGACGACCAGCTCAGATGCGCCACCGGCGTCATCGTCTGCGCATGAATGCGATCGTAGGATTCGGTGAACACCTGATCGGTCCGACCGGTCGCACGCAGCTCGAAGCCGGTGCTGCAGGTTCCGCGCATGCCGAGCGTTTCCCAACCAAGCGTCGGCGTCAGCGTGTAGTCGTCCTTGGTGAACACCACCAGCACCTGATCCGAGGCGGCGGCATCGTCCGCGCGGCGCGCGATGGTCATCACGCCATCCGCTTCGGCGCCGTAGGAGATCACAGTGGCGTCGCGCACCAGCGCGATGCCGGTTTCGGTCCGCTCGATCGCCGCCGCGCTGGAGCGGATGTTGCCACCATTGTTGCCTTCGGTGGTCGACGACGCCAGCAGCATCTGTTCGGCAGCGATCCGCCGCATCAGCTGCTCGTGCCAGGCGTTGCCGCGACCATGGCGGATCAGGCACGCCACCTTGGTCTGGTGCATCGCCACGATCATCGCGGTGGAGGCGCAGGCGCGCCCGAGCGCGTAGCACATCTCGGCGATGTCATGGACCGAAGCGCTCTCGCCACCGAACTCGATCGGAATCTGCGCGCCGAGCAGACCGTACTCGCGCGCCGCATCGAGCGCCGCCTTGGGGAACCGGGCTTCGCGATCGACCGCCTCCGCATGAGCGGCGGCGATCGCCGCGACGTGAACCACGCGCTGCATCAACGGCATCGGCTCGGTGCCGAACTTGTCGTTGGCCGGCTGAGCCGTGAAGTCGCGAACCGCGTTATCGGTGATGATCGCCATGGTCGTGAACTCCCTGATGCGGACGTGCGCCGTGTGTATCATTCGCGATCGGGATCAGATCGGCTGCGCCGAACCGTCGATCGCTGCTGGTAGCAAGCTATGGATTGGTCAGGAACACGTCGAGGCGAATTCAAAGTGAATCAATTTGGACTCGAATTGAGGGTTAATCGGACTTTGCGCCGATCGCGAAAATTTTCGGAATCCCCGTTAGTGTTAAAATTCGAATGAATATGTCGACACTCGGCGGAGCATTGTCTCCCACAGGCAGTTGCGATTACATCGCCGCAACGATAGCGAGCTGCGTGCGCGGACCAAACCGTCCGTGAGGCGCACGCAAGACTTCGAACACATCAAGGAGATCGCGTCATGCAGGCAGGCTCGGCGGCTGCGGTGGAGAGCAAGGTGCTCGCTCTGGTGGAGTCGATCCTGACGCAGAACGGGCTCTCCGGCGACATCAAGCGCGACACGACGTTTGCCGATGCAGGACTGACCTCGATGGAGATGGTCAACCTGATGCTCGCCGTGGAAGCCGAATTCGACATGACGCTGCCGCAGTCCGACATCACGCCGGAGAATTTCACCTCGGCCGCGACAGTCGCGCAGCTCGTGCTGCGACGTCAGCACGCCCAGGCCGCGTAGTTACGCGAGCTTCTTTCCGGAAACGACCAGCATCACAACCGAACAACGATCAGCAGGAGACGCCCGATGCCCAACGACCTGATCCTCACCTCCCGCACCGACGTCGAGCTGAAGCCGGCGCCGATCGAGCCGTCGTGGATCATCGAAGGCAATCCGGTCGCAACGAACTGCACGCTGTCGCGCAGCGCCGACGGCATGGCGTCGACGATTATCTGGCAGTGCACCGAAGGCAAGTTCAACTGGCACTACGACATCGACGAGACCATCTGCATTCTCGAAGGCTCGGTGGTGATCGAAAGCGCCGGCATGCCGGCGAAGCGCTACGGCCCAGGTGACGTGATCTTCTTCAAGGACGGCGCCAGCGCGCGCTGGCATGTCGAAGGCCACATCCGCAAGATCGCGTTCTGCCGCCGCACCCAGCCGCGGCTCGTCGGGCTGGGCGTGCGGGTATACGCCAAGCTGCGCTCGTTGCTGCTGCCGTCCGCCAATCGGCCCGCACAGTCGCTGCTCGGCGCCAACTGAGCCGATCACCATCGCCGCGGCCGAGGGCCGCACAAATCAGACGGCGGATCGCATGGCGGTCCGCCGCTTTCGTTCGCCAGCCCTACTGAAGTCGGATTGATTTGACGCAAAGAAGCAGTTTGCGGGTTCTGGCATGTCCTAAGGCGAAAGTCGCATTTGGGGCAAAGCAGACGCGATGGACTTTTCTCACGGCAGGTCGGGACGGCCTTCGATTCTCGCGATCGTGTACACCGACGGCGCAGCCGCTTGCAGGCTGATGTCGGATCTCGGCCGACGGCTGCGCGACGCGGGCGTCGTTGTCGCGGGTCTGGTGCCGTATCAGGCGGTCGTCGATGACGGCGGCCCGCGCTGTGACATGGAAGTCGAGGAACTGTCCTCCCACTTCATCCTTCAGCTCGCGGAAGAGCGCGACAAGCAGCCCCACGGCTGCCGCGTCGATCCGGAAGCCGTGCAGGAGGCAGCCGCACTGATCGCAGCCTCGTTCCGCAATGCCCCCGAACTGCTGATCGTCAACAAATTCGGCAAGCTCGAAGCCGATGGCGGCGGCCTCAGCGACGTCATCAGCGACGCCGTGGATCAGGGAATTCCGGTCATCGTCGGCGTTCCCGAGCGGCATCTGGCGCCGTGGCGCTGCTTCACCAGCGGCCTCGCCGAAGAAGCGACGCTGGACTCGCCACGTATTCAGCAATGGCTGGCCCGCCGCGGCTTCGGCCTGCGACGCGGCACCGTCGGCCCGCAGCACGTGCTCAACTCGGCGGCGTGAGGCGATAAGAGACGGCGGTTCCTGGCGGCCTCACGACTGAGCTGCTCGGTCGCCTGACCCTTCCCGCTCTCCATCTGTCGCCCTTCATCGACCAATCGACGCGGTTTCCTCGTCGCACGCAATGCGCTCCATGCTGAGGAGCGAGCGCAGCGCGCGTCGCGAATCCGGAGACAGACCTTTGCAGCGCATGGTTGGAGACGACGCCGCGCGTTTCCTTACTATGCGGTTATGGTCGCCACGAGCATACACAGCCACAACAGCAGGGCGGATCCATAAACACCAATGCCCGGGACCAGCCCGGGCATGATGTCTTGCGCTATGAAGCAACCAGGGCCGAAGCGAGCAGCCACAGAGGCTCAGGCGGTGTCTCCTGCCTGCGCGGGCCGTCGTCCTGGCGCGGTGCTCTCAGCCGAACTTGAACAGCACGCCGTAGCCGCCGCGCGGATAGCTCCACTCGATATCGCCGCCGCCTTCGGCCAGCACGCGGCAGGTGCCGCATTCGACGCAGCCGTCCGGCGTCACTTCGACCTGGCCGTTGCTGTTGAGCTCGTAGCAATGCGCCGGGCAGATCTTCAGCAGCGCCAGCAATTGCGGCGACGGCTTGGTGTGAGGCTTGACCTTGATGTGGGCGTTGCCGACGTCGACCAGATAGCGGTTCTGATACAGCTTGTCTTCGACGCGAACCGGGGCTTCCGTTGTCATCGTCCGTTCTCCGCTCTCTCGAATCCCGCTGAGTTATCGCCACGCCCGCGCGAAGCGGAACGCGTCGCCGAACAATCCGCCCCACGACCGTGCCGAAACGAACGACTTGATCGTGGTCTTTTCCTTCTCGATCTTCGGCGTGCCGTCGACCCGTACGAAGTTCTGCAGCGCCTTGTTGACGAGCTGCGGATAGGTCAGGAAGAAGTTCTGCGACCGGATATGCAGCAGATCCGGCATATCCTTGTACTTCTTCAGGTCTTTCATGACGAAGGAGTCATCCAGCATCTTCTTGTAGAGCGCGAGATTCTCCTTGGTCATCGGATCCTTGCGCGACTTCACCTGGAAGATCGCTTCCGCGGCGATCCGGCCCGAGGTCATCGCCAGGTTCGAACCCTCGCGATGCATTGCGTTGTTGAGCTGCGCGGCATCGCCGACCACGACCCAGCCGTCGCCATAGAGCTGCGGGATCGCCTTATAGCCACCCTCCGGGATCAGGTGGCCGGCGTATTCCTTCACTTCGGAGCCTTCGATCAGCGTCGCCACCGACGGATGCTTCTTGAAGCGTTCGAGCAGGCCGTACGGGGTCTCGCCGGTCTTCTGGAAGTCCGACACCAGACAGCCGATGCCGATCGAGATCGACTCCTTGTTGGTGTAGATGAAGCCCATGCCGGTCATGCCCGCCGAGATCGTGCCGGCAGCCTCGATCACCACGCCCTCGTCGCCCTTCAGATTGAAACGGGCTTCGATGGTCTCGCGCGGCAGGAAGTGCATTTCCTTCACGGCGAGCGCGACGTTCTCCGGCGACGGACGCTCGCGCAGCTCGGCCTTGGTGCCGAGCAGGCCGTTGACGCCTTCGGCCAGCACCACGACGTCGGCATGCACCTGGCCGCCTTCACGATCGGTGATCACGCCGATCACCTTGCCGTAAGCGTCCTGCACCAGTTCCTTGACGGTGGTTTCGCACAGCACGATCGCGCCGGCTTCCTGGGCCTTGCTCGACAGCCACTTGTCGAACTGAGCGCGGATGATGGTGTAGCGGTTCGGCTTCTCTTCGTTGAAGTCTTCCGAACGGTGATGCAGACCGGTGTGAGACTTGGCGTCCATCATCCAGAACCGCTGCTCGACGAGATGACGCTCCAGCGGCGCATCCTCGCGGAAGTCGGGCACCAGCTTCTCGAGCATGTCGGCATAGAGAATCGCGCCTTGCACGTTCTTCGAGCCCGGATATTCGCCGCGCTCGATCTGCAGCACCTTCAGGCCACGCTTGGCCAGGGTCAGCGCCGCGGCGTTGCCGGCCATGCCGGCTCCGACGACGATGGCGTCGAAACGTTCTTCGATCATGGCAGCCTCCTGTTAGCTCGCGATCCGATCGCGGGTGTGCGGCGACAGCCGCTTGCGGAACGCTTCGGTGAGCGCCGGCAGCAAGCGGATCGCATCGGTGACGAGGGCGAGATGGGCGAAATCGAAGATCGGCGCGTTCTTGTCGGTGTTGATCGCGACGATCAGGTCGGAGCCGTCGACGCCGACGCGGTGCTGAATCGCGCCGGAGATGCCGGCGGCGATGTACAGCTTCGGCCGAATGGTCTTGCCGGTCTGACCGATCTGACGGTCGGCCGACACCCAGCCCTTCTGCACCAGCGGCCGCGAACAACCGTATTCGGCACCGAGCACGCCGGCGAGCTGGCGCACCAGCTGGAAATTCTCCGGCGAAGCGAGGCCGAGACCGCCGGCCACGACGATGTCGGCGTAAGCGAGGTTCGAGGTCGCCTTGTCGCGATCCGGCACGAAGGCCAGGATCTTGGTGACGATATCGGCTTCGACCAGACCGAGCGGAAATTCGATGACGCGACCGACCGGCTTCTCGACCCGTTCGGGCATCGACATCACGCGCGGCCGTACGGTCGCCATCTGCGGGCGGAAGTTCAGCGTGTAGATCGTGCAGAGCAGCGAGCCGCCGAAGGTCGGACGGGTCGCGGCGAGCGAGTTGTCAGAGTCGACTTCGAGCTCGGTGCAGTCCGCGGTCAGGCCGGTCAGCAGCGTGGTCGCCACCGCGCCGGCGAGGTCGCGGCCGAGCGTCGTGGCGCCGAGCAGCAGAATCTCCGGCTTATGGGTATTGACCAGATCTGTCAGCGCCTTCGTGTAGGACTCGTTGCGATAGTCGGTCAGCACGTCGTCGGCGACGACGTAAGCGAGGTCGGCGCCGTAGCAGAACGACTCGGCGACCGCAGCCTTGGTGGCGTCACCGGTCGGGCCGATCACCACCGCGGCGAGCTCGACGCCGAGCTTATCGGCGAGGCGGCGGCCGGAGCCCATCAGCTCCCAGGAGACGGGGTGAACGTGACCACGCTCCTGCTCGATAAACACCCAGACGTGCTTGTAGGCTTTGAAGTGCTCGGGCAGCTCCTTCTTGGCGGCGGCGCGTCCGGCGGGCTGCGGGGCAGGCTTGGCGGGCTGGCTCATCGAAGCGGCTCTCTGTTCGGGTTGTCAGAATCCGCGCGCCAGCTCGAACATTTCGTTCTCGAGCTTGGGCCGGAGCTTGAAGATTTCGTCGATCAGCGCTTCCGCCGGCGGTTGGCCGGCGGCCTCAACGACCTTGGCCTTCTCGGCCCGCGGGGTCGGCGCGAACACGCGCTTCACCACCGTCGGCGAGCCGCGCAGGCCGCACTTCTGGATGTCTTCGACGCCGGCGTCCTGCGCGCTCCACTTCACCACCTCGGCGCGGGCGGCGTTGAGCGCGTTGACCATCGAGCCGCGGCGCACCTGATTGGTACCTTCCAGCATCGTGATCAGGCATGGCAGATTGCTGCGCAGCACCTGCACGCCGCCTTCGGAGCGGCGTTCGACTTCGATGGTGCGGGCTTCGAGGTCGAGCGAAGAGACCTTCGAGACGTAGGTCAGTTGCAGGAAGTCGAGCCGCTTGCAGATGCCGGGGCCGACTTGGGCGGTGTCGCCGTCGATGGTCTGCTTGCCGGTGAACACCACATCGACGGCACCAAAGGTGGAGCCGATCTTGCGGATCGCCGCGGCGAGCGCGTAGCTGGTTGCCAGCGTGTCAGAGCCGGCGAAGAAGCGGTCTGTCAGCAGCACGGCGCGGTTGGCGCCGATGGTCAGCGCCTTGCGCAAAGAGTCCTCGGCGGTCGGCGGGCCCATCGTCAGCACCGTGACTTCGCCGCCGAGCTTGTCACGCAGCCGCAGCGCCTCTTCGAGCGCGAACAGATCGTAGGGATTGATGATCGTCGGCACGCCCTGGCGCATGATCGTGTTAGTGACCGGATGCACGCGGATCTGGGCCGAGTCCGGAACCTGCTTGATACAGACGACGATATGCATGGAGGGGCTCCGCGCTTGCTGACAGAAGCTTGACGACGGAGACTTATGAGCAAGCCTCGTACCAACTTTTCCGCCGAGGAAAATATCGCGCCAAACCAATCATTTGCGACGAGCGACTGGGATTGTTACCGGCGCTTCCGAGGGTTGCAATCCGACAACTCCGACACTTGTCGGGAAGGCGACAGCGGCGTGACCGACCAGACATTTCACGCCGCTGTGAGATCACCTGCCAAACACGACATGGATGTGAGAAAATGCGTCTGGCAGGCACAGCAAAACGGCCCGCCGCGAACGCGACGGGCCGTCGACAGCAGAACCAAGAGGCGCGGTTACTTCAACGCGTCGAGCGGGACGAAAGCCGGGCGCTTCGGCGTCTTCGGCGCCACCGCGTCCTTCAGCACCTTGAACACCCGCTGATCGAGCGGCGAGGACGCGACGAAATCGGCATAAGCCCGCTCCAGCACCGCCTTGCAGCGGGCAGCGGCTTCGTCGCCCGGCAGGTGTTCGAGATCTTCACCGGCGAGATACTGACCCATGCGCCGGAGGATGTGCAGCCGCGCGACGTTGAGCAGCTTGGGATCGTAATCGACGCCGAGCAGCTCGAAGAAATCCTCGGCGGAGCCGGCGCGCTGCAGCCGGGCCACGATATCGGCGGGTTCGGTGACGGCGGATGGGCTCATCTGGGTCGCCTTGGTGTGTTGTCGCCGCTCAGGCGCAGGTGGTGAGCGTCCGCTCGCGGACCTCGCGCCAGATCGCGATCAGAGTCTCGTTGCCAACCGGGCCCTTGTGGGTGACCGCATAACGGCGAACTTTGGCCAGGATGCCCTGCGCCTCGTCCGCGGTGGCCGGCAGATCGAGCTTGGCGAGCGATGAGGTGATCGCCGACAGCCCGGAATGCTTGCCGATGACGATGCGGTTGGAGCGGCCGAACAGATTCGGATCGAGCGACTGGTAGGTGCGCTGATCCTTGAGCAGTCCGTCGACATGTATTCCCGATTCATGGGTGAAGACGTGCTCGCCGACGATCGCCTTGTTGAGCGGAATGGTACGGGCCGCCGCGGTCGCGACCAGATCGGCGACGTTGCCGAGCTCCGACAGCACGATGCCGGTGTCGCGGCCATAGAGCTGCTTCAGCGCCACCGCAACTTCTTCGAGCGGCGCGTTGCCGGCACGCTCACCAAGACCGATCACAGTCACCGAAGCATGCGTGGCGCCGGCGCGCAGCGCTGCAAGGGTATTGGCGGTGGCAAGGCCGAGGTCGTCGTGGCCGTGGAATTCAAGCTCGAGGTCGGTCGAGGCACGGAGCGCCGCGAGCAGCGCGTGGCTGGAGAACGGGTCGAGCACGCTGAGCGTATCGGCGATCCGAAACCGGCGCGCGCCGGATGCCTTCGCGGTGGCAATCACCTCGGCGAGGAATTCGGGATCGGCACGCGAAGAATCCTCGCCGCCGACGGCGACGTCGAGGCCGCGGTCGCGGGCATAGCCGACCACGCGCTTGACGGTTTCGATTGCATTCGAGCGCAGGCCGCCGAGCTTCGCAGCGATCTGTACGTCCGACACCGGCACCGAAACATTGACCATCGAAACGCCGGCCTTCAGCGCGGCATCGACGTCCTCGGTACGCATCCGGCACCAGGCAATCGTCGTTAGCGGCAGCCCGGCCTCGACGATGGCGCGGATCGCCGCGATCTCGTCGGCGCCCATCGCAGGCGTCCCGGCCTCGATTTCCGGCACGCCGGCGCGCGCCAATGCGCGGGCGATCGCGACCTTTTCGGCGGTGGAGAACGCAACACCCGGCGCCTGCTCACCATCGCGCAGCGTGGTGTCGTTGAGCACGATCGGCGCGGACTGAAAACCGCAGGACTGATCCGGCCGGACGATCTCAGACTTGATCTCAGACATGGGTTGTTCCTTGCGCACTTCCAGACGAACGCCCGACCGCTTGCGGAGCATCATCGGCCCCGAACGGCGAGATTGCCCGCAGCTTGGCGACCACGGCGGGAACGACTTCCAGCGCGCGGTCGATGTCTGCATCGGTGTTGTCGCGCGACAGCGAGAAACGCACGCCGCCCCGGACCGCGTCTTCGGCGACTTTCATGGCCAGCAGCACATGCGACGGCTCGAACGAACCGGTCGCGCACGCCGAGCCCATCGACGCCGCAATGCCGGCTCGGTCGAGCAGCGTAATGATCGCCTCGCTGTCGATGAACGAGAATGCGAGGTTCGAGGTGTTGGGGAGGCGCTCGGCGCGAGCACCGACGGCGACGCAATGATCGACCCGCGCCAGAATCTCGCGTTCGAGCCGGTCTCGCAGACCTCGCACGCGGATGTCCTCGTCGGCCATCGCGCCAGCGGCAAGCTCAGCCGCGATACCAAGGCCAACGATGCCTGGCACGTTCTCGGTCCCGGCACGGCGGCCGCGTTCCTGCTGCCCGCCCTTGATCTGCGGCTTGAAGCGGATGCCGTTCCGGACATACAGCGCGCCGACGCCCTTTGGGCCGTGCAGCTTGTGTCCGGACAACGACAGCATGTCGATCATGGTCGACTGCAGATCGATCGGGCACTTGCCGACCGCCTGCACCGCGTCGGTGTGAAACAGCGCGCCGACTTCCTTGGCAAGCTCAGCCAGATCCGCCACCGGCTGGATCACGCCGGTCTCGTTATTGGCCCACATGATCGACGCGATCGCGACACGGTCCGACATCGCTTCGCGATAGGCCAGAATGTCGAGCCGGCCCTGACGATCGACCGGGATCAAATGAACGCGGATGCCCTTGTTCTTCTCCAGCCAGGCGCACAGCGACAGCACCGCCGGATGTTCGACCGCCGAGATAATCACCTCACGCCGCCGCGGCGCAGCTTCCAGCGCGGACAGGATCGCGGCGTTGTTACTCTCGGTGCCGCCCGAGGTGAAGATCAGCTCATGCGGCTGCGCGGCCCCGACCAGCGCCTGGACGCGTTCGCGCGCCCGCTTGACCGCAAGCGCGGCGTGACCGCCGAGCCCGTATTTCGATGACGGGTTGCCGTAGTACAGCGAGAAGTACGGCAGCATCGCTTCGACGACGCGCGGATCGGTCCGCGTCGTTGCATTGGCGTCGAGATAGACGATGTCTGCCGGCTCGTTCATGACACCGGCACCACGCGTAGCGGCCGGCCGAACTTCTCGGCCAGCTTCGCCTGCACACCGGACAGCGTCACCGACGAAAGCTGGCAGCCGACGCAATTGCCGGACAGCCGGACATAGACGATGTTGCCGTCGAGGCTGACAAACTCGCAGTCACCACCATCGCGCTGCAGATGCGGCCGCAATTCTTCGACCGCCTCGGCGATCAGCGCCTCCTGCGGCGGCGCATCGACCAGTCCGGCCGGCGGAGGCACGGGACGTGACGGCGTGGCCTTAGTGATCGGGCGCAGATGCGCGGGGGTCGCCTTGGCGGCAAAGATATTGGCGGCCGGCGGCGGCGCGCCGTGCGGCTTCAACTCGGCGGCGCGCGGCCTCGCAGAGCCGATCCGGTAGGCGTCTTCGGCCGCGATCAGGCCGTCCTCGACCATCTCGGCATTGACGCGCGCGATCAGGGATTCGATCTGCTTGAAGCAGGTACTACAGCTGCCGGCAGCCTTGGTGTAGGCGGTGACGTCGTCGAGGCTGGTCAGCCGGTTGAAGCGAATGGTGCGCTCGATCATCATCTGGCCGACGCCGAGGCACTTGCAGGCCGGCGGCGCATCGGCCTCGGCCACTGCGGCCTTGCCGCGATACGAACCGATCGCCTGCTGCAGGGCCTCGAACGTCATCACCGCGCAGTACATCCGCTCGCGCGGCAGATCGCCCAGGTAGTCGGCGATCGCCGCGGCGCTGATGCCGCTGGCTTCATCGATGGTCTTGCCGGTGATCATGTCGGTGAGGGCCGCCGAGGCGGCGATCGCCGAGCTGCAGCCGAACGCCTGAAAGCGGGCCTGCGCGATCCGCCCGTCGTCGGGCTCGACCTTCAGCATCAACTTGACGGCGTCGCCCCAGCCGATGCTGCCGAACCGTCCAACCGCATCGGCCTGCGGCAGCGGACCGGCATTCGGGGAAGTGGAGAAGTGATGATCGAACTTGCCGAGGCTGAGCATGGCCCGCTCCCGTGGCTGGCGCTGCGCTTAACCGAACGACTTACCGCAACCGCACTTAGTGCCGGCGTTGGGGTTGTCGAACGTGAAGCCGGAGCCTTCCAGGCTCTCGACGAAGTCGATGGTCATGCCGGACAGCAGCGGCTGCGAGTCCGGATCGATGAACACCTTAACGCCACCGGCTTCGACCACAGCGTCATCGACACGCGGCTCCGCATCAAGACCGATCAGGTATTTGTAGCCGGCGCAGCCGCCCGCCTCGACCATAACGCGCAGCCCGGCTTCAAGCTTGCCGGCGCGCGACATCGCAGCCTTCACAGCGGTCCCGGCTTGTTCGGTGAGAATGATCATGGTCGGCCTCCATTTGTTGGGTCCGACATCAACAAGTGCAACCGCTGTGCCAGCGCGGGCACAGACGGCAAGCCACTGATTTCGTGCAAAATTATCAGCACCCGACAATGTCGGACGTCCGACATGGTCGCGAAGCCGACGGTTTCCGACAATCGCTCGCAGCTATTCACCTCAAGGCCGCAAGCATCGCGCCCCTTCACCCTCCCTGGAGGGGAGGGTCGGCACGCGGGCCGCGAAGCGGAGTGCGTGATGGGGTGGGGTGAGCCGCGGACACGGCGGATGAAC
>NZ_QTKI01000108.1:0-13115 GCF_010820945.1 Rhodopseudomonas sp. BR0C11 | reverse complement strand
GATCCATGATCATCGTCTCCGCTGTTGCTGGGCGTTCCCCGCCCGCAACAAACCTACGCCTGACGGAGCCATTGGTTCTGCCGCCACCGGCTGAGTGCCATGACGCCGAAATGGCCGAGCGGCTCGAACACTACGTTGTCGATCGGCACCGTCGCCGCGGCGCGCTTGACCAGGGCCCGCCTGCGGGCCCGTGGAACGTAGCGATCGAAGCTGCCGACCGAGAACCGGCTGGCCGGATCGATCCGATCGAGCCATTCGATCGGGTGGAGGCCACGTAGCGCGCGGGTGAAATCACCGAGCGTGACGCCGGCCGCTTCGGCCTCGCGGCGCACCGGTCGCGCCGCGGGACTTTGCCAGATCATCAGGTCGCCGCGATCGGCCGAGGCGAAGCTCCACAGCGGCGTGCGATAGCGGCCGGCCAGCAGCGTCGCCGGCACCGATCCCATGCTGAGGCCGACCAGCACCGGCGGGCGCCGACGCTCGATCTGATCGGCGGCATCCTCGATCACGGCGCGATTGGCGCGCGCGCAAACGTCCGGGTTGGCGGCGACCACTGCGGCAGGTAGCTCGTAGCAGAGCCGCCATTGCCGCAGTCCGACCAGACCGAAGTCGAGCGCAGTCGTGAAGCTGGTCCGCCATGGCAGGAAGTAGATCGCCCCGTTCGGGTCGTTGCCGACGATCCGGCGAAACAGATCTGCGCGCGCCATGGCAGTCGTCCGTCAGTAGGTGCTGGTGCCGTAGGACGCGCCGCGCGACGACAGCAGGCGGGACAGCGACACGACCTGGTACAGCGCCGACAGCGCCACCAGGATGTAGACGATCCGCGCGGCGGCTGACGAGGTTGCTGTCTCGTTCGCGCCGTTACCGAGAATGGCGGTAACGAGATCGAAATCGAACAGGCCGACGAGGCCCCAGTTCAAGCCGCCGATGATGATCAGCAGAAGCGTCAGGGCGTTGATGATGCGCATGGTTTTCTCCGTTAATGTTGGTGATCCAACAGTGCGGAGAGAGGCGCGTTCCTAAAGCGAAGCGCCGCGCTGTCCATGCTTACTAGGAACGTCGGGCTCTATCGAGGCCAGGTCGGCTTCGTTTAGTTCGCAATGACGAAAGCCCTTCGGATTCCTCAGGTGGTGCGGAGGCGATGACGCCGAGCTGCGGCGTTGCCGTCTTAGATGAAGGGCTTGCCGCCGGTCACCGCCACTGTTGTGCCGGATGTGTAGCTGGACAGCGGATCGGCCAGCATCACATAGGCGGTGGCGAGTTCGGCGGGCTGGCCGGCGCGGCCGAGCGGGACCTGTTTGCCGAAGTTCTTCACCGAGTCCTCGGGCATCGTTGATGGAATGAGGGGCGTCCAGATCGGGCCGGGGGCGACCGCATTGGCGCGGATGCCTTTGTCGGCGAGCATCTGCGCCAGGCCGCCGGTGAAGTTCTGGATCGCGCCCTTGGTCGTGGCGTAGGCCAGCAGGATCGGGTTCGGCATATCGGAATTGACCGACGCGGTGTTGATGATCGCGCTGCCCGGCTTCATGTGCGGCACCGCGGCTTTGGTCAGATAGAACATCGCGTGGATGTTGACTGCAAACGTGGTCTGCCACTCTTCGTCGCTGATGTCGCCGATATCGTTGAAGGTGGCCTGATGCGCGGCATTGTTGACCAGGATGTCGATGCCGCCGAGTTCCTTGACGGCGCGGTCAACTAATTGGCGGCAATGATCCGGCTGGCTGATATCGCCGGCCACGAGTACGGCCTTGCGACCTTCGGCCTCGACCAGCGTCTTGACCTGCTGCGCGTCTTCGTCCTCGTTCAGATAGGCGATCAGCAGGTCGGCACCCTCGCGGGCGTAGGCGATCGCGACCGCACGTCCGATGCCGCTGTCGCCACCGGTGATGATCGCGACCTTTCCGGTCAGCTTGCCTGAGCCCTTGTAGCTGTGTTCGCCATGATCAGGACGGGGCGTCATCTTGTCGGTCGAGCCCGGCATCGATTGGCGCTGGCTCGGGTAGGGCGGCTCCGGATAAGTCTGCGTCATCGGCTGCTCCTCATGTCGCAGCGCTAACCGCGGGGGAGCGTGGCTGTTCCTTGGCGGAGCCGATCGGTCAGGTATCGAACAGCGCGCTGATCACCGTTTCGGGATCCGCCGGCTTCTCGCATCGGACGATGTGATCGAACCGCGGCGGAATGGTGTGGTGGTCATAGCCGGTCGCGAACACGAACCGCACGCCGCGCGCGGTGAGTTCGTCGGCGAGCGGGAAGACCATCCTGCCTTGCAGATTGATGTCGAGCACCGCGCCGTCGAGATGCGGGTTCGATGAAAGGGCAGCCATCGCGTCCTCGACTCGCGAAAACGGGCCCACCACCTCTGCGCCGCTTTCCTCGAACTTGCGCACCATGTCGTCGGCGATGAAGTACTCGTCCTCGACCAGGAGAATACGCCGGCCGGACAGGGCTGAGGATGGACTGCTCATGGCGCCTGCTCCGCTTCGGTCGTATCGAGAGGAAGGCTGATCGTGCATCGCACGCCGGTGTCTCTCAACTCGAATGTGGTGGTCGCGCTCAGCGCGTAGGGCAGTGCGCGTTCGATCAGTCTGCGTCCATAACCGCCGGTCTGCTCGCCCTGGGTGTCGGGTTGTTCCGGGCTGCGGCCGTGTTCGATCCAGACCAGTTCGAGCTGGCGGCCGGATGGGAGCATGCGAACCTGCCAGATGACGTCCAGTCGCCCGGTCAGGATCGCCAGAGCGCCGTATTCGCGGGCATTGGTCGCCAGTTCGTGCAGCGCCAGCGCCAGGGTCTGAACGCTCGAATTGCGCAGCGGCACGTTGGGGCCGCTGATCGTGACGCGGGTTCGGTCGATCGCGCCCAAGGCATCCAGCGCTACCCGCACAAGTGTGGCGATGGTAATTGGTTCCTGCGCTGAGCGTGACAGCAGCCCCTGGACGCGGGCGAGCGCCGCCAGCCGGTCGTTAAACTGCGATTGAAACTGTTCCATCGTCCGGCTGGTCGACATCGTCTGCCCAGCGATTGACTGCACGACAGCGATCAGATTTCGAGTGCGGTGCTGAAGCTCGGTCACCATCACTTCCTGCCGCTGCTGCATCCGGCGCAGGGTGTCGATGTCGGTGGACGTTCCGAGCCAGCTCAGAATTTCGCCGGCGGTGTCGCGCACCGGCGCTGCCCTGATCGCGAACCAGCGATAGTTGTCGGTGTGGCCATGCCGAATCCGGTACTCGGTCTTGAATGCCCCGGCTTCGTGGGCCTCCGACCACGCCTTCAGCGCCAGGGGCCGATCGTCCGGATGCACGGCGTCCTGCCAACCGAAGCCAACGCTCCGCTCGGTCGGCAGCCCGGTGAACTCGCTCCACTGCGGGCTCGACCAGATCCAACTGCCATCCAGCGCTGCCTGCCAGACCAGCTGCGGAATGCCCTCGATCACGGCGCGCAGCCGGGTCTCGCTCTCGCGAATCCGTTCTTCATTGCGGCGACGTTCAGTGACGTCCTGACCGATCTTGAGGAAGCCGTGGACTTGTCCGTCCGGCCCCCGAACGCTGGTGACGCTGCCCTCGATGAACACACGTGAGCCGTCCTTGTGGACGTGCCAGCGGACGTTCGGCGCCGCGCCTTCACGCCGGGCGGTCTCGATCTCCTTGACATCCTCGCCGCGGGCCCGGTCCTCCGGTGTGAACAACATGTTGGCTGATCGGCCTTTGGCTTCTTCAGCCGTCCATCCGAACACCGCTTCGGCCCCGGGCAGCCAGTCGATGATCCGATCGACCGCATCGGTGGTGAAGATCGCATAGTCGTGGGCGGCTTCGACGATCACCCGGAACCGTTCTTCGGCTTCACGGAGCGCGCGCACTTTGTTGAGACGATCGATCACCGGGCCGAGGATGGTGGAGTAGGTGCGAAGGAATTCCACGTCATCCTGCGAAAAGTCGCGGGGGTTGCGGCTGTCGACCTGGAGCAGGCCATAAGGGCGGCCGCCCGGCAGAAAGATCGGCACATTGGCAAGCGCGACGACGCCCGCGGCCTTCAGGAAGGCTGGCAGCTCGAACCTCGCCTCGGTCCGGACATCGCGGCTTGTGACGGGCACGCC
The DNA here is from genome assembly GCF_010820945.1 of Rhodopseudomonas sp. BR0C11. NCBI lineage: Bacteria > Pseudomonadati > Pseudomonadota > Alphaproteobacteria > Hyphomicrobiales > Nitrobacteraceae > Rhodopseudomonas > Rhodopseudomonas sp. BR0C11. Next base: position 9,025 of record NZ_QTKI01000108.1, on the reverse strand, counting down.
GGCCTCGATCGAGAACGTCTCGGACGTGAGTTCGCGCATCGGCAGGCGAAGGTTGCCGACGATGCCGGCGTCCCAGCCGACGCCGGCGCGCACGAACAGGCTCTGGGTACGTTTTTCGATTTCCAGAACTTTCGCCCGATGAGTGCCGAGGGCGTCGCCGACGAGGCGGCAGGCTTCGGTCAGGACGTCGGTGAGATTTTCATTGCGAAGCGCAAACTCACCGAAGTCGGCCAGGAGCCGCTGCCGCTTTCGCCATTGTTGGTGATCGTCCATCGCCGGACTCCGGTGAGAATCGGCGCCTTCAACCCCGCGAGGGAGCAGGCGTTCCTGGGCCGATTCACCGTGCGGTCAGCGGCGCGCTTCGCGGGATTCTAGCCAAGCGATGATTCCAAGCGCAGCCTCCATCGACCGTGCCCGGCGTTCCCAGTTCTCGTGAGCTTCGTGATCGCCGCTCTCTTCGGCTTCTTGCTTCCAGCGGTCGGAAAACACCGACAGCCGTTGCTCGAGCGACAGATGCTGCTTGGTTCGGTTGCGACGCTTCTTCACGCAGATCCCTTTCGTCGTTGGGATCAGGCTAGGAGCGGAGCATCCTGGATGCATTCACCTATGCTAATTGAACCGCAAAAGAGGGCGCACAACGGCGCCAACCGGGCGTGAAATTGTCAAGACTACTTGACAATTCTCAGTTTGCGCCGCGCCGCCCGATCCGTTCCGACAAGGGAAACCGGATGGTGCAGCGAAACCCGTCCGGCTCGAACGCGAGGTCGGTCTCGGCCTTGAGTTCGTATCCAAGCGTGCGGGTCAGCACCTCGGTGCCGAAGCCGTTGTGGGATGGCTGGGGAACAGCCGCGGTATCAGTTTCTTTCCAGACGAAGGTCAGCAGCGGGGCTGTGCCGTCGCCGTCGACGGTCCAGGAGATCGCGATGCTGCCGTTACCGCCGAGGGCGCCGTGCTCGACGGCGTTCACCGCCAGTTCGTGCACGGCGAGTGCGAGCACCTGGCCGGCGCGGGCCTGCAGATGCAGGTCGGGCCCGGCGAAGGTGGCGCGCTCGCCGTCACGAACCTGATAGTGCAGCAATTCGTCGGCCAGCAGCTTGTGGAAGTCGATCGCGCCCTGTTCGTCGGCAACGGCCTGGGCACGCATCAGCGCGTCAAGCCGGTCCTCCAGATGACCGACATAGGAATCGAGATCGCGGCGGGCGCCGGCCGACTTGCGGATGATCGTGCGCAGCATGGCCATGGTGCTGCGCAGGCGGTGCCGCAGCTCGCCCGGGGCGTCACGTTGGTCCAGCAGGCGCCGCAGGCGGCGGTTGTCCGCTTCAAGTTCAGCGATCCGGCTGTTGGTGTCGTCGATCGGCATGCGCATGCTCACAGCGAAGTCTGGCTGATGTCGGGGGTGTCGGCATTCAGCAGCGACAGCGGGCCGAACAGATGCAGGTAGCCGTCGTCGAAGAACGACAATTCGCGCAAGCCTTCGAGGTTGTGAATCGTCAAGCGGCGACCCCGCAGTGAAATCATGCCGGTTTTTCTCAGCTCTTGCAGCGAGCGGTTGATATGCACCATCGACAAGCCGAGCAGATCGCCGAGATCGGCCTGGGTGATCGGCATGTCGTAGGAGAGCTCGTCGCCATCTACGAGGCCGATCATCCCCAGCCGCAGATGCAGCTCACAGAACAGGTGTCCGAGCCGTTCGGTGGCGCTGCGGCGCCCGAGGCTGACGAGGTGTTCGCGCTCGATCGCGGAGGCGACCAGCAGGTCCCACCACAGCGCTTCTTCGATCCGGGGGCCGAGCTGCGCCACGCTACGGATCGCATCCGTGCGGACCTGCGCGATCACGCAAGGCGTCAGCGTGCCAATGGCATGGTCCATGAAACGGGGAAGCACGCCGAACGGCTCACAAAGGTCGCCGGGGAGGAACAGCGAGATGATCTGGCGGCGGCCGTTCTCCAGCGTCGTGTAGCGGCAGGCCCAGCCGTCGACCACCAGCGGCAGATAGCGCGGCTGTCCGCCCAGCGGCACGACATCTTCGCGGGCGCCGAGGGTGCGGGCCACCTGCGTCAGCCGGAGGAGGGTCTCCTCGTGCTCCTTGGTCAGTCGTGCTCCGTGTCGGAGCTTACGCAGAAACGGGTGAACCATCGGTACACCTTTTACGAATGGCTCCATCAGGGCGATGTCGAAACCCGCGCTCTAACATTTTGATCAAATAATTCGACCCCTGCAATCACCGGCACGAGCACATCGGAACACCATCGCCATGGCGCGGTATCGCACAGATCCTCGGGAAGCTCACACCACGGGACGACTGCATCGCAACACGCCCTCGGCGAATTGGTTCCCTCGCGTGCCTGGCCATACCACTGCTTGAGCTTCGGTTCTGGCGTCGGCGGGGTTTCACCTAAGTTAGAGACGCTGGCCGGAGACCGATACTATGCTGCCAATCAATCCTGTGGACTTCTTCTCAGCGTCCGTTCCACCAGCCGCCTAGCGCATTTGGGCCGAGAGAGTGATGATCGAAGACGATTTCGACAGCCGGACCGTCGCCAACATGACGGTCGCTCTTGAGCGGATTTGCGGGACGTTGCCTGACGGTGAGGACCACGCCGTCCGGGCGCGGGTGGCGGAAGCAATCCTGACCTGCGCGCGCGAGGGGCGCCGCACCCTCGGCGACTTCGAAGCAGCTGGCCGGCGCGCGTTGCGGCGCCCGCCCGAAGAGGCCCCCAGCGCCGACTGACGGGCGCGCAGCGGTTTTGTAATCCGCTGTATGCCCCATCAAGCAGCCAGCGGCACCAGCGCCACGATACGGCGGGTCTGCCGGTCGATGATCGCCAGCCGGTCCGACACCATCAGACACTGATCGCCCCAATACCCGTTACCGGCGGCAGATCGCTAAGTGTAATCTGCCTCCGGGACCAGGACGCCGATCATCAGTTCGAAGCGCGCCTGATCGGCGCGCTGCAGATCCGACTGGCCGGCGATGATGCTGCTGACGTGGCGGCGCTGATCGTCCGACAGCCATAGCGGCTGGGCTGAACCTTTGATCGCGCGTTGGCGCTCGCCCGCTGGACCGGGCTGGCCGCCGGGGTCGTTTTTGCCGACCGCGCTTTCGCCGGAGCGCTGTGCTTGCTTACTGGGAAGCGTAGTGACGTCACCGCCCGCCGAGCCGCCCGCACTGCCGGGCGCGCGGCCGAGTGGATTATCGAGAAACGACCAGCCGAGCACGCCGAGAAACAGCACTGCGGCGACGACGGCCGCAACCAGCATCATGCGCTGGTTGCCGCCCAGGTCGCGGTTGCCGGATCGCCTTCTTCGATCGTTCATGTGATCTATCCAATAGAACTCACGAGGATGAGCCGGTGAGCGCGGGGCACCGCGCTCACCGGCTGATGGTCATTCAGCGGCAAGCGCCTTGGAGTTGATCTGTTCGCTCTGCGCGCCGGAGAGTGGACGGGCCGGGCCGAGCACCGGTTCTTCTCCCAGTGGTTCGAAATGACCGGCGTAGAACTCGCCGCGGCCATCCATCGAGGGGCCGGTGGAGAACCGTCCCTCCGGCGGCGGCGTGCCGTCGCGCGAGGTGCCCATCATGAAGTAGCTGAAGCGCTGATGCTCCTGGCGTTGATCGAAGCTGTTCGGGATCGGCAACGCCGCGGTGCCGCCGAGTTCCTCGATCACCGCAAGCCATTGTTGCTGATGCATGGTGTCGCGCGCGATCATGAAGTGCAGCATGTCCCGCATGCCGGGATCGGAGGTGGAGTTGAACAGCCGCACCGCCAGCGTCCGCCCGGTGGCTTCGGCGGCGACGTTGCAATACATATCGGCGGCGATGTTGCCGCTGGCGTAGATGTGCGAGCAGTCGAACGGCACGCCGTCGGCATTAGCCGGGAAGGCCGCGAGGCCGGTCGAGAGCAGATGGCGTTGCATCATGCCTTCGAGCACTTGGCGCGTGCTTTCGCCGCCCATCACCGCGCCGACCACCTTGTCGGCGGCGCCTTGCTCCTGCGCGCTCAGCGCCGCATCTTCGAGGTTCAGTGCGACCGCGGTCGCCAGCATCTCGACGTGCCCCATCTCCTCGGTCGCGGTATTGAGCAGCAGGTCGCGATACTTGTTGTTCGGCGCGCGTGCGCCCCAGGCTTGGAAGAAGTACTGCAAGCAAACCCGGATCTCACCCTCGATGCCGCCAATCGCCTGCTGAAGCTGTCGGGCGAAAAGAGGATCGGGCTTCTCGACACGGACAGGATACTGCAGCCGCTTGTCATGGTAGTACATCGAGTTGTCCTTTCGAGCTCTGGGAAGTCCGGCGCGAGCCGCATCGAGGCTCGTTGTCAGCTGGTCGGCCAACCGATCGTCCGGACCATCGTTCCTAATTGAACACCTGCTGATCGTCCGCTGATCGGGAACGTTGGATGCAGCCATTGATTGGTGGTGATCATCACCAGGGAGGATTGCGGTGGAGGACACCATCAAGAGCCCGTTCGACAAACAGCCGGCCGAAGGATCGCGAGAGACGATCGACCGGCAGCTCGCGCAGCAGGAGCAGAGGGAGCAACAGAACCCCGAGGCGCTGTTCCGCGATCAGCTCGGCGGCGCGGTGCTGGAAGTGTGGGGCGACTTGCCGCGCGATCTGCAGGAGGCGATCTTCGAAATCGCGATGCGAAACGCGCCGGAGCAGCGGAATGAGCTCGCCAAGCTGCTGCACGAGCGCCATCCGCGTACCGAGCAATCGCCGCAGTAGGACACAGCAGGCGGTAGGGACACTGGCTTGATTGCGCGCCGCACGTATCAGAGCTTGGGTCGCAAACACGACCGACGGCATACGGCAGCCATCGATGAAGCGCGCTAAAGAGTCGCGATTCGATCGCCGCGATCGGCGATCCGATGGGGGATGGTTTCGCAGGACCGTTCGATGTGCGGGACGCGGCGGAGATGCAGATAGTCCGGGGTGAATCCGGAAACTTGCACGAGCGCATCCCAATTGGTGATGGTGATCGTCTTCGATCGCCAATGCAACCACGCGCTGTGGCGCAGATCCTGAATGATGCGGTTGGCGTGAACCGCCGAGATGCCGCAAGCCGCGGCAAGATCCGACTGTGTGAACGGCGAAGGGAAGCAGTAGTCGCGCGCTTGGCCGACCGCTTGCAGCCGCGTGGCGATCTCGCACAGCAAATGCGTGACGCGCGTGAGCGAGTCGCGGGCGCCGAGATTGACCACCCAGTTTCGCAGCGCTGAGACGTCCGCGAGCGCCAGCATCGCCAGAGCATGCGCCACCTGGCGACTCTGCCCCGCGATCGACCGAAAGAAGGCATGCGGCACCAGCGCCACCACGGCGGGGCCAAGTGCGTTCAGCGTCGCCTGCCGGCTCGGTGCCAGGATCGTGTGTAAATCCGGTACGTCGCCGGGCACGTGGATCGACGTGATCAACGCATCTCCGCGGTCGCCTTCGCGCCAGCACAAATAGCCTTGCAGCACGACGCAACAATCGTCGGAGCGTTCACCCTGGCGGAGGCGTTCGTGCGGCTTGAGATGCCGAATGGTGGCCGGCATACCGGCAAGCAGTTCGAGGTCCTGGTCGGACAGCTCCGCAAGACTGGTGAGACGATTGGCCAAATTGGTGAATGCGAAGCCAGTTCGCATCGGCGGTTCACTCTCACTGACGATCACGGCAGTGCAGAGTAGCGAGCCGTGAGCCCGCAGTCTTTATCATAGGATATAGAGCGATATTGACCGGGCCGACGCGAGGCGGGCCGTGCGAAGAGACAAAACGACTCAAGCCGTATGGCCGGGGTCGTCGTTCCGCGGCGTCTTCTTCGCACGCTGTGGCGTCATCCGATCGCGCTCCTGCTGACTTCCGTCGGTGGTCGAGCCGAGTTCTTCCCGAGCAATATCGTCCTCACTGAACGACGGTTCGCGACCGTTGATCGGCGTGTCGGTCGGATGCGTCAGGCGAGTGCGGTTTGAAATTGACGGACTCCTCAATGAGAGGGCCAATCAGCGATCCTGCTGACAGCCTTGGTTGTGGGTGTTCTGTTCGATGTTGTCGCGCTCGCCGTGCGTGACATCGACATCGCGGACGCCGTGATCATCGTGCGGCGCCGAAGCGGGATCCGCGCCGGAGCCCTTGGGGCTGCGATTGTCCGGCGGAATTGGTGGTCGCTTGGTCATTGCTGGTCCTCCTGCGCGGTGAACGCGAGGCGATGGGAGGCGTTCCTCAAGGGTGCTGAACTCGCTCGGCCACAGGAACAACCGCCCGCGTCAGCACTTAGGGACACATGGAAGACGACAAACGTAAAGCCAAACGCATTGGCAATGAACCCGCTCCACTGCTGATGATTGCCGTCGCCGTGATTCCGCTGATCGCCATCGTGGCCTGGCTGTTGGGCGTATTCGGCTGAGCTCTCAGGGCCGATTGGCTTTCACCATCGCCTGAAGCCGCAGCGCGTCACCCGGTGCAGCGCTCTTCTGGTCATTGTCGAAATAGACATACACGTCGTAGCCCGCGCGCTTCCAGCCTGCGGCCCGCTTGGCCCAGTTTTCGAGGGCTGTGGCGGAATAGCGGCCTTTGTAACGGCCGCCCGGACCGTGTCCCCGGATGTAAACGAAATCCGCGGTGCGGCGCCACGGCGCCGGCGCATCGTGGTGATCGGAGAGACACAGCGCGATGTTGGCATCCCGCAGCAGCCTGACCACCTCCGGCGTGTACCAGCTCGGATGGCGGAATTCGAAGGTGTAGCGCCGCCCCGCCGACAGCATCGGCACGAAATCGCGCAGGCGGCCGGTGTCGACTTCGAACTGCGGCGGCAATTGAAACAGGATCGGGCCGACCTTATCGCCGAGCAGCGCCAGGCGCTCTTCCATCAGCGCGAGGCTGTTGGCGGATTTCTCCGACAGCCGTTTCCAATGCGTGATGAACTTCGAGGCCTTCCAGGCGAACACGAAGTCCTTGCCGGTCTGGTCGTGCCATGATCGCACGGCGGCCGGCGTCGGGGTACGATAGAACACGCCGTTCAGCTCGGTGGTGGCGAGCTGGCTGGCGTAGTACTGCAGCTGGTGCTTGATCGGAAAGCCGTCGGGAAAGAACGGCCCGCGCCACGACTGATAATGCCATCCCGATGTGCCGATCAAGATCCGCGCCAAGACGATGTACTCCAGGTTGCCGTCGCGACAAGTGGCGTCCGCTGTCCTGGTTCCGACCGCCGGGGAGGAACGGGCGATGGTGGCGCCGGTTGACCGCGAAACCATCGGAGCATGTCATGACCGAACAACGTCCCTTCGCTGTCGTCACCGGAGCTTCCACCGGCATCGGCTTCGAGCTCGCCAAATGCTGCACCCAAGCAGGCTTCGATCTGCTGATCGCTGCGGATGAGCCAGAGATCGAAAAGGCTGCCGCCGAGCTGCGCGCTGCCGGCGTCTCGGTCGAGCCGGTGCAGGCCGATCTGTCGACCCAGCAGGGCGTCGACCGGCTGGCGGAAGCGACCAATGGGCGGCCGGTCGATGCCTTGATTGCCAATGCCGGCCGCGGGCTCGGACACGCGTTTCTCGATCAGGACATCGAGCAAGCCCGCAAGGTGATCGACACCAACGTCACCGGCACGATGCTGCTGGTCCACCGCATCGGCAACGAGATGCGCCGGCGTAACGCGGGGCGGATCCTGATCACCGGCTCGATCGCCGGCTTCACGCCGGGCAGCTTCCAGGCGATCTACAACGCCACCAAGTCGTTCCTGAACTCGTTCTCCTTCGCGCTACGTGACGAGCTGAAAGACACCGAGGTCACCGTCACCTGCCTGATGCCCGGTGCCACCGACACCGAGTTCTTCCGCCGCGCCGATATGCTGGATACTGCGGTCGGCACTGCCGAGAAGGATGACGCCCGCGAGGTCGCCCGGATCGGCTTCGACGCGATGATGAGTGGCGAGGGCGATGTCGTCAGCGGATGGAAGAACAAGCTGCAGACCGCGGCGGCCAACGTGATCCCGTCCGGCGTGCTGGCGAGCCAGCATCGCAAGATGGCGGAGCCCGGCAGCGCCAAGCGTTGAGGTGCGCGTGACGGAGGCGATTGAAACGGGCATCCCGCGGATGTCCGGCCGCTTTGTGGCGGCAATCACCAACGTGCGGGCGGAGATACCCGCCTGACCGTGACGGCGCGCACGCCTTCCGACATGAGCAGCAAGGCGATATGGCGCTGACGCACGGGGGGGATAGCCAACAACGTCAACGGAGTTTCGCGGCCGGCCGCAGCGCTGCAGCCAGAGGAGGCGTGACGGAACGCCGGATCACGCGGAGTCCGTCGATCGCTGGCGCGCTAGGCGCAAGGGCCGCCATCATGTCGTCGAACCCGATCTGCCAGCGCTGCGCCAAAGCGCGCCGGGAGAAGTTGAAGCTCTTCTCCGGACCCGGTTCGTTCGGGCCGGCGCGATAACTCAACAGGGTAATCTCGTCCTGGAACGCAGCTGCCCCCGCGGCGCTGCGCTCGAGTGCCCTGATCCGGATCTTGTCCTTTAAACGCAGGTAGGTTTGATTGCCAAATAGCAGGTCGTTCTTGCGCTCGAACGCCGCTTCCAGCGAGGCGGGCGGCTGATCGTCGCGTGCATACAGATCCAGCACGAACAGCCGCAGAGGCCCCCCGGACTCGGCCAGGATCGGATCGAACGGTGCATTTAGCGACAGCCCGCCGTCGACCAGCGTCCGAGCGCCGATCGTCACCGGCGCGAACTCCGGCAGAAAGCCGCAACTGGCCATCAGGTGGTCAAGCGCGATCGGCTCGCGGTGGGTGTCGAAGATCACCGGATCTCCGCTGCAGACGTCGGTGGCGGCGATCGAGAGCCGCAGGTCGCCTCCATTGATGCGGCCGAAATCGATCAGCCGCGCGAGCCGTCGGCGCATCGGTCCGAGATCGTAAAGACTGCGGAAGCCAAATGCTGACGGCAACCTCGGATGGAAGTGGTTCGGATCGCCGATCAGATGTGCCGTGACCGCGCTGATCCAGCCTTCCAAATGCGGGAGTGGCGACCAAGTGGGTTCAGTGCGGGTC
>NZ_QTKI01000107.1:0-13151 GCF_010820945.1 Rhodopseudomonas sp. BR0C11 | reverse complement strand
ACTATCTTGCTGTCGAGGAGCAGCGGAGCCGCCGCCATGATCGATCGTCCCCGGGATTTGCCGCGCGATCTTGCGACGCGGATGGCGCGGCGCAGCAAGCCGGCCGACGGCTTTCTGCGCGAGACCTTCGTGCTGCCCCGCCCGGCCGCCCGGGCCAAGGCGAAGGCGTTTCTCGAGGCATGGCCGAAGGCCGCCTATATGAGCAGTGTCGAGAGCTGGCGGGAATTGCCGGACGACACCATCGAATTCACGATGCGGCGGCTACCGAGCGCTGATTAGGCTCGGAACTCTGTTCAGCGCCGAGAACCAGAGCCGAATTCGGGTTGCAAAAGCCGCGCAGCACGGCATGGTTGTGCGGAACCAGACCTGCGCGGCCGTGGCCATGCCGACAGACAACGCCGAGCGATTGCATCCAGCCGGATTTGCCGAAGCGCCGCATTATCATGGCCATCGGGAGCGGCTGCGTGAACGGTTTCGCGACGCCGGCGCCGACGCGCTGTCCGACTACGAGCTGCTCGAGCTGGTGCTGTTCCGGGCGCTGCCGCGCCGCGACGTCAAACCGATCGCGAAAGAGCTGATCGCCCGGTTCGGTTCGTTCGCCGAGGCGGTGCATGCGCCGGCCGAACGGCTGCGCGAAGTCAGCGGGGTCGGCGACGCCGCCATCATCGAGATCGGACTGATCGCGGCTGCGGCGGCGCGGGTGACCAAGGGGCAGGTGAAGCAGCGCACCGTGCTGTCGTCCTGGTCGGCGGTGATCGACTATTGCCGCACCACCATGGCGTTCGCCGACAAGGAGCAGTTCCGAATCCTGTTTCTCGACAAGCGCAACCAGCTGATCGCCGACGAACTGCAACAGGTCGGCACCGTCGACCACACGCCGGTGTACCCGCGCGAGATCGTCAAACGCGGACTCGAACTGTCGGCCACCGCGGTGATCATGGTGCACAACCACCCGTCCGGCGATCCGACGCCGTCACAGGCCGATATTCAGATGACCAAGTCGATCATGACAATCGCCGAGCCGCTCGGCATCGCGGTGCACGACCACATCATCGTCGGCAAGAACGGCCACGCCAGCCTCAAGGGGCTGAGGCTGATTTGAGGCTGCCGGCAGGGCTTAGAGCGCTTCATCGATTGATGAGGCGGATTTGGCCTTTGCCGAACGTCCGAAGTCCTCATCCTGAGGAGCCCGGCAAAGCCGGGCGTCTCGAAGGATGAGGAGCCACATCATCGCCTGCGGCGCATGGTTCGAGACGGCGCTTCGCGCCTCCTCACCATGAGGCTCTACAAGCTGCGACCGCTAGGAAGTTCGGTCCTGATTCTGTCAAAAGCAGAGATGCTCTAGTCCGCCTTCGGCTTGGTGTCGGGACCGGCCGAGCGCACCAGCCGCACGGCGAGGCGGATGCCCCGGCTGTTGCTGTCCGGATGGCCGTCGACGAAGTCGAAATTCCAGTACAGATCGAGCATGCCGTACGGCGTGACGGTCCAGTATTTGGCGAGGCCCTCCTCGGTCGGCACGATGTCGGGAAACACCGTGGTATCGACCACCGGGCTGCCGCAGTCGCTATCGACGAGACTCTCGAGCTCCGCGCCCGACGGCACGCGCCAGCCATCGCCAGCACTGCCCGCCGCCGCGATCGCCTGATCGAGGCCGAGATAGCTGACCGCTCCTTTGCAGCCGGCGTTGCCGCTCCAGCTGTTGCCCACCGAGCAGCGCTGCCAGATCAGCCCGGTGCGCTGGTCGATCGCCTCCGCGGCCACCAGACGAAAGCGCGTCTGATGGCCGCTGCGGTCGCGGTCGTAGCAATCGGCGCGGACGGAGGAGGCGGCGAGCGACAGCGCAGCGCAGATCAACGCGGCCGCCACACCGCGATGCGATCTGCCAGCCCCAGCCTGCTCGCCGCGCCTGATCATAGAGCCGGCTTGCCGAACGCTCCGTGGCGGCCTTCGCCCTGCGCGAACCGGGTGGCGCCGGACAGGGTTTCGCCGGATTGGATCACTTTCAGCCCGCCGCGCATCTCGTTCATGATCGCGTCTTCTTCCGGCAGATCCCATTGCTGCAGGGCCGACAGCCGGTCGGCGCGCAGGCAGGTCTGCGGGAATTGCGAGATCTGTTTGGCGAGCTCGATCGCGCGCGCCAGCGCCTCGCCGCGCGGCACCAGGCGGTTGGCGAGCCCGATGCGGTGCGCTTCGTCGGCCGCCACCGGACGGCCGGTGAGAATCAGATCCATCGCCTGCGAGTGACCGATCAGCCGCGGCAGCCGGATGGTGCCGAGATCGATCAGCGGCACGCCGAAGCGTCGGCAGTACACCCCGAAGGTCGCGTCTTCGGCGACCACGCGCATATCCGCCCACAGCGCCAGCTCGAGGCCGCCGGCGACCGCAAAACCTTCGACCGCGGCGATCACCGGCTTGGACAGCCGCAGCCGGCTCGGGCCCATCGGCGCCAGCGTGTTATGGCCGGCGATCTCGCGCTTCTTTTCGGCATCGCCCGCCGCCACCGCTTTCAGATCGGCTCCGGCGCAAAACGTGCCGCCCGCACCGGTGAACACCGCCACCGAAGCGGTCTCGTCGGCATCGAACGCCAGGAAGGCGTCGTACAGCTTCTTGGCGGTGGCGCCGTCGACGGCGTTGCGGCGTTCGGGGCGGTTGATCGTGACGATGGTCACCCGACCATCGCGTTCGATCCGGACGGTGTCCTGGCTGGGCATGGGTTTCTCCCTTTTGGTCGCCTTGCGTCCCTTGGCGGGTCGTCATGACAGCATCGCTGTCACGAGCCGTGACGGCGATCAAGACCATCGGCGACAAGGCCGGGATGCGGGCTCAATCGTTCGGCCCGCCGGCGACCGGCTCAGCGCTCGGCCACCAGGTCGCGATACAGCTTCGCGTAGTGCTGCGCCGGGTTCTTCCACGACACGTCGGTGGTCATGCCGTTGATCTGCAGATTGCGCCAGGCGACGACATCGGCGAACAGCGCGCGGGTCTTGCCGAACGCCTTGATCAGTGCGTCGGTGGTCACCGGCGCGAACTGGACACCGGTCGCGACCCCGGTGGCGGTCGCCATCTCGTTGGCGTCGACCACCGTATCGGCCAGACCGCCGACCCGCGCCACCACCGGCACCGCGCCATAGCGCAAGGCGCAGAGCTGCGTCAGGCCGCAGGGTTCGAACCGCGACGGCACCAGCAGCGCGTCGGCGCCGGCCTGGATCTGATGCGCCAGCGCTTCGTCGTAGCCGATCACCGCGCCGACCTGGCCGGGATATTTGCGGGCCGCGGCCGCATAGGCCTGTTCGAGTTCGGCATCGCCGGAGCCGAGCAGGGCGAGCTGCGCGCCGCCGCCGATCAGTTGCGGCAGGGCTTCGAGCAACAGGTCGAGCCCCTTCTGCCACGACAGCCGGCTGATCACGCCGTACAGCAGCGCGCCCGGCTCGGGCTTGAGACCGAACCGTGCCTGCAGCACCTTCTTGTTGCGGGTGCGGGCCGCGATGCTTTCGACGTCGTAAGTGGCCGAGATCAGCGCGTCATTGGCCGGATTCCAGACGTCGGTGTCGATGCCGTTGAGGATGCCGGACAGCCGGTCGGCGCGTAGCCGCAGCAGGCCGTCGAGGCCCATGCCGGCTTCCGAACCCTGGATCTCGGCCGCGTAGGTCGGCGACACGGTGGTGATGCGGTCGGCAAGCTGCAGGCCGGCCTTGAGATAGCCGATGCCGCCGTAATACTCGATGCCGTCGAGGCCGAAGGCGCGCTCCGGCAGGCCCAGCCTGGCGAGCAGCTCGTAGGGAAACCGCCCCTGGAACGCCAGATTGTGGATGGTGAAGACGGTCTTCGGTCCGGGCCGGCCGCTGTATTTCAGATAGGCCGGCAACAGCCCGGTCTGCCAATCATGGGCATGCAGCACATCCGGCTTGTAGTGCGGCAGCAGGCCCTGGCCGATCGCGGCACCGACCTGCGCCAGCGCCGCAAAACGCAGGCCGTTGTCGGGCCAATCCTTGCCATCGGTGCCGACATAGGGATTGCCGGGCCGGACATAGAGATGCGGCGCGTCGAGCACGAACAAATCGAGATCGCCGCAGCGCGCCGCCAGCAGCCGCGCGGTGCCGCCGAACAATTCGTTGAAGCTGTGGACCTGCTGCGGATCCTCGATACCGCCGAGCACCGCCGGATAGCCCGGCAGCAGCGAGGTGACGGCGATGTCGTTGGCCCGCAGAGCAGCCGGCAACGCGCCCGCCACATCGGCGAGCCCGCCGGTCTTGATCAGCGGAAACAGTTCCGACGCAACAGAGAGAACCGCCAGTGTGGTCATGCGTCGAGCTTCTCGATCATCGCGCGGGTAATCAGACAGATGCCGTTTTCGGTGCGCCTGAACCGCTTGGCATCAAGCTCCGGATCTTCACCGACCACCAGACCGGCCGGCAGCTTGACCTCGGCATCGATCACCACATTCTTCAGCCGGCACGAGCGGCCGATGTCGGCGTAAGGCAGCACCACGGTGTTCTCGACATGCGAGAACGAGTGCACGCGGACGCCGGTGAACAGCAGCGAATGCCGCAGCGATGCACCCGAGATGATGCAGCCGCCGGACACCAGCGACGACACCGCTTCGCCGCGGCGGCCTTCCTTGTCGTGGACGAATTTCGCAGGCGGCGTGATCTCGCCATAGGTCCAGATCGGCCATTCGCGGTCGTAGAGGTCGAGCTCCGGCACGATGTCGGTGAGATCGATATTGGCGGCCCAATAGGCGTCGACCGTGCCGACGTCACGCCAGTAGCTGATCGCTTCGGAGCTCGACCGGCGGCACGCCCTGTCCAAGTGCAGCGAATTCGGATCGGCGGCGTCGCGGCGCAGCTCGTCGAGCAGAAATTTGGTCTCGAAGACATAGATGCCCATGCTGACCAGCGACTTGTCGGCCTTGCCGGGCATCGCCGGCGGATCGGCCGGCTTTTCCAGGAACGACATGATGCGATCGCTCTCGTCGATATGCATCACGCCGAACGCGGTGGCTTCAGCCCGCGGCACTTCGAGGCAGCCGACCGTGACGTCGGCACCCTGCTCGACGTGCTGCTGCAGCATCTTCTCGTAGTCCATCTTGTAGACGTGATCGCCCGCGAGCAGGACGATGAACTTCGGATCGTAGCTCTCGATGATGTCGATGTTCTGATAGACCGCGTCCGCCGTGCCCCGGTACCACATCTCTTCAGAGACGCGCTGACTCGCGGGCAGAATGTCGAAGCTCTCGTTGCGCTCCGGCCGGAAGAAGTTCCAGCCGCGCTGCAAATGCCGAATCAGGCTGTGGGCTTTGTACTGCGTCGCCACCGCGATGCGGCGGATGCCGGAGTTGAGCGCATTCGACAGTGCGAAATCGATGATGCGGGATTTGCCGCCGAAATACACCGCAGGTTTGGCGCGCCAGTCGGTCAGCTCCATCAGGCGGCTGCCGCGTCCTCCCGCCAGCACGTAAGCCATCGCATGACGGGCGAACGGAGCGGTGACACCTTGACTCATGCGGCCTCTCATTCCAGCGGCCGGGAGCCGGCCATTCCCACTGTGCGCGACGGTGTCTTGCGCATGACGACGGCGATGTCGCAGCGCCACATAGTGGCCGACGCGTGCATGGCTTGCAATGCCACCCCGCCGTGCGCAGACGCAACCCGATCATTCGATGGCAGCAATCCGCAAGCCGGCAGGATGACGCGCGTGCGACACGACGCATCCTGCCGCGGCTTAATCGACCGGCGTGAACAGGCGATGACGTGGATCAAGCAGACATGCCGCCTCAGGTCCGGATCCGCACCGGCACCGATTTGGCCGCCGGCGTCTTCGATGGCCCGTCATGGTGCCACACCGGCATCAGCGAATTCATCTCCGGGTAATAGGCCCCCAAGCAGCCGTCGGGCAGCTTGAACGGCGTGACGACGAGCGGCCCGGCCTCGCGATGCACGCCATCGCCGGCGTCGCCTTCGAGCCACACTTGCTGCCCTTCGGTGAGGCCCGCCTTGGCCATCTCGTCAGGATTGATCAGCAGCACGTCGCGGCGGCCCTCGATGCCGCGCAGCCGGTCGCTCATGCCATAGACCGTGGTGTTGAACTGGTCGTTGGAGCGCATCGTGATCAGCCGGTAGCGGCCGGGCGCATCGTCGAAGCCGATCGAATTCAAGCGGCCCGGCGTCGTAAACTCCGCCTTGCCGCTCTCGGTCTTCCAGATCCGCTCGCGCGCCGCGTTGCCCTTGTAGAAACCGCCGGGCGTGAACATCCGCGCGTTGAAGTCGCCGAACATCTCCGGGTAGCTCTCCTCGATCAGATCGCGGACCAAGCCATAGTCGCCGACCCAGTCGTCCCATCTCAGCTTCGGGTTGCCGCCCGGCAGCGTCGCCTTGGCGATCCCGGCGACGATCGCAAGCTCCGACTTCAGATGCTCGCTGGCCGGCTTGCGCAGCCCGATCGAGCCCTGGATGCAGCTGAAAGTGTCTTCCATCGTCACCGCCTGCGGGCCGCTGGCCTGGATGTCCTGTTCGGTGCGGCCGAGGCAGGGCAGCAGGTAGGCGGACTTGCCGTTGATGAGATGGCTGCGGTTCAGCTTGGTGGCGATCTGCACGGTGAGCTGCATCCGCGTCCAGGCGGCTTCCATCGCGTCGCGCTCCGGGATGGCGCGAACGAAATTGCCGCCGAGGCCAATGAAGGCGCCGACCTTGCCCGCCAGAATGCCGTGGCAGGCCTCGACCGTATTCATGCCCTTGTCGCGCGGCGGGGTGAAACCGAACTGCTCGGCCATCTTGTCTAGCGGCACCAGCTCGGGCTTTTCGGAAATGCCGACGGTGCGCTGGCCCTGCACGTTGGAATGGCCGCGCACCGGCGAGATGCCGGTGCCGTCGCGGCCGATATTGCCCTTCAGCAGCAGTAGATTGACGAACATCGCAACGTTGAGGAAGCCGTGGGCGTGCTGGGTCAGCCCCATGCCGTAGATGCCGATCACCCGGTCGGCCTTCACATAGACATCGCCGGCCGCCTCGATCGCCACGCGGCTGAGACCGGACTCGCGCTCGATCTCGTCCCACGAGGTGGCGCGCACCTTGGCCTCGAACTCGTCGAGCCCATGGGTGTGCGCTTCGATGAAATCGACGTCGAGCACGCGGCGGCCCTCGCGCTTGGCCTCATCGTCGCGCGCGAACACGTGCTTGCACAGGCCGATCAGCACCGCGACATCGCCGCCGGCTTTGACCTGGTGATACTGGCTGCTGATCTTGGTCTCGCGGCCGGTCAGCATCTCGGCCGGGTTCTGCGGATTGACGAAGCTTTCGAGACCCTTCTCGCGCACCGGATTGAAGGTGATGATCTCGACGCCGCGCTTGGCCGCCTCCTGCAGCGGATGCAGAAAACGCGGGCTGTTCGAGCCGGTGTTCTGGCCAAAGAAGAACATTGCGTCGCAGTTCGACAGATCGTCGAACACCACCGTGCCCACGCCGACGCCGAGCAGCTTCTTCAGCGCCACCGAGGTGGTCTCGTGGCACATGTTGGAGCTGTCGGGCAGGTTGTTGGTGCCGTACAGCCGCGCGAACAGCGCGTAGAGATACGACGTCTCCAGGCTGGCGCGGCCGGACGCATAGAACACCACCGACTTCGGATCGAGCGAGCCCAGATGCTCGCCGATCGCCTGAAACGCCTCGTCCCACGAACACGGCACGTAGTGATCGGTCGCGGCGTCGTAGCGCATCGGGTGGGTGAGCCGGCCCTGCATTTCGAGGTCGTAGTCGGACCAGCCGCGCAGCTCGTTGACGCTGTGCTCGGCGAAGAACTCCGGCGTGCAGCGCGCGCTGGTCAGCTCCCACAGCGTCGCCTTGGCGCCGTTCTCGCAGAATTCGAAGGTGTGATAGTCGGCGGGCTTGGCCCAGGAGCACGACACGCACATGAAGCCTTTCGGCTTGTTCTGGCGCATCAGCGTTTCGATCGCGGCCGGCGAACTCCACTCCTTGCCGAAGATCCGGCTGATCCCCTGCAGCGAGCCCCAGCCGCCGGCCGGGCCGTCATACGCCACCGTTCCGTCGGCTTGATCTGGGATGTCGGTGTCGTGAAGTCGGGACTCGTCTTGGGACATGCGAACTCCTGGCAACGCGCCGCCAGCCTTTGCGCACGTCAACCAAGGGTTCCGCGAACAGTTCCTGGGCCGCGCGGCAAAACCCGCGCGGGGCCTCGTATGTCGTCAGATCGGCTCGATGATCACCTGGGCGTACAGCCGCTCGACCTCATCCGGGCCGCACAATTGCGTGCCATGCACCGTCAGGGTCGCCGAGCCCGCCGCGAGGCCAAGCCGGAAGGCGTCTGCGATCGAGCCGCCTTGGGCCAGCCGATGCGCGATTGCGCCGAGGAAGCTGTCGTCGGCCCCGACCGTCTACACCGGGGTCACCGGCAGTGCCGGCGAGCGCAGCGCCTGGTCCTTGGTCACCAGCAGCGCGCCGAGATGGCCGAGCGACAGCGCCACGATCTCGACCTGGCCGGCCGCGATATGCGCGCGCGCGGCGTCGACCCATTCCTTCTCGCAGCCGAGCGGGCGGCCGGCGAGCTCCTGCATCTCGCGCAGGTTCGGCTTGATCAGGGTGACGCCCTGCGCCAGCGCCGCAGTCAGCGGCTTGCCGGAGGTATCGAGGAAGAATTTGGCGCCGAGCTGCTTGGCCACCGCGGCAGCCTGCGCGTAGAAATCGACCGGCACGCCCGGCGGCAGACTGCCGCTGCCGATCACGATCTTCGGCGCCGGCGAGGTCGCCGCCAAGGCATCGAGCATACCGCGCCATTCGTGCTCGGCGAGCGGCAGCCCGGGCAGCACGAAGCGGTATTGTTCGCCGGTGGCATTCTCGCTGACCGAAAAGTCCTCACGCGTCTCGGCAACCGCTTCGACGATCCGGCTCGGCACGTTCTCTTCGTCGAGCAGCAGCTTGAGCAGCTTGCCGGTGAAGCCGCCGGCCGGAAAGATCGCCTCGACGTCACCGCCGAACCGCTTCACCACCCGCGCCACGTTGATACCACCACCGCCGGGATCGCGCTTCTGCGCAGCGCAGCGCAGCTTGCGGCTCGGCACCAAACGCTCGACCGACGTCGACAGGTCGATCGCAGGATTGGGCGTAAGGGTGACGATGTCGACCATCGCGAGGCGCACTCCGGTTTGATGCTTTTGAGGAAATTTCGACAGGCGGGCGGGCAGTCAGTGTGGCGTGGCGATGTGCCGGTGCCGTTGATCGGCGTCAAGACCGCGCCCGCACGGCTGCGGTTCACTTCAGATCCGTTCGCAGCGGATAGCAGGCGAAAGCCCGTGCGCGGATCTGCCCGCTCCACGCGGCTAAACGGCCTGCCGGCGGAGGCGACTTGAGATGACCAACACCACCAAGATCGTGTTCCTCGGCGCCTCCAGTGCGTCGTTCGGTCTCAGCATGTTTCGTGACCTGTTTGCGTCGCCGGTGCTGGCCGGTTCGACGCTGACGCTGGTCGGACGCAATCCGGCAACGCTCGGCCGAATGACCGAGCTGGCGAAGCTGATGAACGCAAGGTCCGGTGCCGGACTGATCATCGAGCAGACCACCGACCGCCGCGCCGCGCTGGATGGCGCCGGCTTCGTCATCAACGCCACCGCGATCGATCGCAACCGGCTATGGAAGCAGGACTTCGAGGTGCCGAAGAAGCACGGCATCCGTCACACTCTCGGCGAGAACGGCGGCCCGGGCGGATTGTTCTTCACGCTGCGCACGCTCCCGCTGGTGTTCGACTTCATCCGCGACATCGAGGAGCTGTGTCCGAACGCGCTGTTCCTCAACTACTCCAATCCCGAAAGCCGGATCATTCTGGCGCTCGGCCGCTACACCAAGGTGCGCCACATCGGGCTGTGTCACGGCATCTTCATGGGCCGCGACGCGGTCGCCTACATCATGCAGATGCCGCGCGACGAGATCGAAGTCTGGGGCGCCGGGCTCAATCACTTCCAGTGTCTGACAGAAATCCGCCACCGCGACACCGGCGAGGATCTGTATCCGCGGTTTCGCGCCGCCGAGCAGAGCTTCGATCCGGATGCCTGGCGGTTCACGCGGCGGCTCTATCGCGCGTTCGGCTACTGGCTGACCTGCAGCGACGATCATCTCGGCGAGTATCTGCCGTATGGCTGGGAAGCCGGCGAGAAGGGCTACGATTTCGACCAGGACGAACGCTGGCGCGGCGAATTCCTCACCCAGCTGAATGGCGTGCTCGGCGGCACGATGCCGATTCCGCAGTGGTGGACCGAGCCCTCGGGCGAGCGCGGCGCCGCGGTGATCGCCGCGATGCTGCACAACCAGAAGCGCTTCATCGAGTCCGGCATCGTGCTCAATCGCGGCGTGATCCCCAACCTGCCGGCGGAGCTCGCCGTCGAGGTCCCGGTGACGGTGGACGCGGCCGGCGTGCATCCGGTGTCGCTCGGCCCGCTGCCCGACCCGATCGCCAAGCTGATGCTGATGCAGGCCAGCGTCCAGCAGCTCGCGGTCGAAGCCGCCGTCCACGCCTCGAAAGAACTGGCCCTGCAGGCGCTGCTGATCGACCCGGTGGTCAATTCGGCGGTCGCAGCCGAGAAGATCCTCGACGAGCTATGGGAGATCAACCGGCCGTATATTCGGCAATGCGTGTAGGATTAGTTCGCTGCGCACTTCCGTCATTGCGAGCGAAGCGAAGCAATCCAGCGGTCATTCCGGGGCGCTTGCGTAGCAAGCGAACCCGGAATCTCGACGTCGTGGAAACCGCCGGGTGCGCAACAATCTCGGGATTCCGGGTTCGCGCTGCGCGCGCCCCGGAATGACGGTGACTTGAATGGCTTCGTCGCCTCGCTCGCAATGACGACCGAGAGTTCGGCCAGGATGCCGAACGGCCGCGTCAATGCGACATCAGCACCGGTACGGTCATCGACGCCAGCATCTCGCGGGTGACGCCGCCGAGCACGAATTCGCGCAGGCGGGAGTGGCCGTAGCCACCCATCACCAAGAGGTCGGCCGAGGTGTCGGCGACGTGCGACAGGATGGTGCCGGAGACGCCGATATCGGGCGCCGTGATGGTCTTGATGTCGACCTTGACGTCGTAGCGCGCCAAGTGATTGGCCATCTCGATGCCGCGCAGTTCGTTGGGATCGCGGACCTTGTGGTCGCGCACGATCACCAGTTCGACCTGGCCGGCGCGGCGCAGGAACGGCTTGGCGTCGTTGATGGCGCGGGTCGCGGCGCGGCTGCCATCCCAGCAGCAGATCACACGATCGAGCTTGACCGGCGTCTTCTGGATGTAAGGCACGATCAGCAGCGGCCGGCCGGAGTCGAACAGCACCTGCTCGATCAGAATGTCGTTGTCGCCGTTCTCGGCGTCGGACTGCATGATCACCGACAGATCGAACCGGCGCGCCAGCTTGGGGAAACGTCCCGAAGTGCCATAGGCGGTCTCGAGCAGATGATGCTCGGCCGAGACGCCCTCGCGTTTGCAGGCGGCTTCGAACTGGGCGACCGCAGCGCGCGCCGCTTCTTCGCTCGCCGCCAGCATCTTGCTCAGCACGTCGGACGGAAAGTCCGGCATCGTGAAGCTTGGCAGCGAATCATAGGCAAAGCAGCAGCCGGCCACATGAGCGCCGAACAGCTCGGCGACGCCGAGCGCGATGTCGGTGATCTGCTGGCGATCCGTGCTACGTTCGAGATTGACGATGAGATCCTTGATCATGTCGCGCTCCCCGGCTGCGTCTTGTTGGATTTGATTCGAAGTGGTCATGAGGGGAGGCCGTGACGGGCGCCGACGGCCAATCCTCGAACTTTAGCACCGCCTTTGTTCCAGACCGATGAAGATCGGGCAATGCTGATCTTCCGCAAGGTTGATCATCCCTGATCATCCTTTGTCGCGGGCCGTCCTGCCGGCCGGCTCCGGCTGCTGCCAGCCTTCGGCGCCGAGCAGCGGCACGAAACGCACGTCGCCAAGATGCTCGCGCGTGAAATCGGCCTCGCCGAGCCGCGTCAGCCGCACCAGCTGCTGGGCGTGCTGATCGGCGCCGACCGGCATCACCAGCCGCCCGCCGATCTTGAGCTGGGCCTTCAGTGACTCCGGCACCTGCGGCCCCCCGGCGGCGACCACGATCGCGTCGTAAGGTGCGGCCGCGGGCCAACCGCGGGTGCCATCGCCGCGATGCACGTCGACATCGCCATAGCCGAGCGCGGCGAGCTTCGCCGCCGCAGCGTCCGCCAGCGCGGCGATGCGCTCGACCGTGGTGACGTGACCGGCGATCTCACCGAGCACCGCGGCGGCGTAGCCGGAGCCGGCACCGATTTCGAGCACGTTGTCGCCGCCCTGCAGCAGCAGCGCCTCGACCATCAGCGCCACGATGTAGGGCTGCGACATCGTCTGCTCGGCGGCGATCGGCACCGGCGCGTCTTCGTACGCCAAATCACGCATCGGTTCGGGCAGGAAGGCTTCGCGCGGCACCTTGCGCATCGCGGCAAGCACGCGCGGATCATGCACGCCGCGCGCTGCAATCTGGCGCTCGACCATCAACTCGCGCAGCACCGCGAACGACCGCCCGCTGAGTGGCGGCAAGTCCGAAGCCGGAGACGTCATCGCCATCTCCCCCGTGCTTGTTATTTTGTTGGCCGGGGCCCGATCGGTCGGGCTGGTGTCAGTCTAGGAGCCTGGGCCAGCCGGCCGATTGACCGGCGTCAACACCCCCACCGCGACGCGAGCTTGCCGCAATCGGGTGCGAGCGTCGCGACAGGTAGCGCCGCACGCCCCAGGAACGGGCGACCACCGTCGCCAGTTCCTCGGCGGAGCGGCGCGATAAGGGAGGGCCTGCGTGCCTTATGCTTCCACCGACGATCTACCGCCGGGGCTGCAAGTCCGGCTGCCGCTGCACGCGCAGGAGATCTACATCGCGGCCTTCAACAACGCCTTCGCCGAGTACCAGGATCGCGGCGCGGAGGAGCAGGAGGCGACCGCGCATCGCGTCGCCTGGGCAGCGGTGAAGAAACAGTACCGCAAGCTGGGCGAAAACTGGGTGGCACGCGAGCGGAGCTGATCGCTCGGCTTTGATCGATAAGGCCGCCCGCGTTATATCCACACTATCCGATCTTCGGACCCTGGAGCCCCGCGATGGATGCGATGGTGCTGACGGCGCCGGGCACGCC
>NZ_QTKI01000106.1:0-13228 GCF_010820945.1 Rhodopseudomonas sp. BR0C11 | reverse complement strand
GAGATGCCGGCGCTGGCACAGCCGCTCGGTTATGGCGCCGGCTTCGTCGCCGCCACCGCGCTGCTGCACGGCCTCGGCCTCGCGCTCGGCGCGACGCTGCCGCGGTTTGCGCCGGCGCCGTCGCTCCGCCTTGCTGGAGGCGCGATCGCGGCGGCCGGTGTCACGCTCGCTCTGCCGCTGTAATTAAAGGCGAGATTGCTGCGATGTGCGTCGGCCTGCCGATGACGGTGATTTCGACCGAGGAGGGCACGGCACTGTGCGTGCGCCGCGGCGAGCATCGCAGCGTCTCGACCATGCTGATCGGCGAGGTCGCCCCGGGTGATCTGCTTCTGGTGTTCATCGACAGCGCCATCCGCCGGCTCGATGCAAAAGAGGCGCGGCTGATCGACGATGCGCTGGACGGCGTCGCCGCCGCGCTGGAGGGCAAGCGGTTCGAGCATCTGTTCGCCGATCTGATCGATCGCGAACCCGAGCTGCCCGAGCATCTGCGCCGCGACCCGCAGTAGTTGCGAACTGTTCGCGCATCAACGCGCGTCATCTACAAGTCTACTTCCCACCTGCCGGTTACTATGTTTCCATAGCCCCACCTCGGCAGCGCGCGATTGGTCAGAACCGATCGCAAAATGGTTAGTTTGCTGCCAATTCGAGGCGATTACCGGCTGGCACGTCGCTTGCTGAATTAGCGGCGGCGATAACAACAAGCGCCGGAACGGGAGTGGAGGAAACATGAGCGGTTCGCTCGCGCGCGCGGCTGCGCGGCCAAATGCACCGACATTGGTGGACGAAGCCAACGTCGACGACTTCATCGCCCGCTCTGGCAAGATCGTCGTGCTGTTCTTCCGCGGCGATGCCGCACGCTTTCCGGAAGCCGCGGATCTCGCGGTGGTGCTGCCCGAACTGATCAATGCGTTTCCGGGCCGGCTGGTCGCGGCCGAAGTCGCCGCCGAGGCCGAACGCGGCCTGATGGCGAAGTTCGGCGTCGCGGTGTGTCCGAGCCTGGCGGTGGTGCAGCCGGGGCACACGCTCGGCGTGATCGCCAAGATCCAGGATTGGTCCAGCTATCTGGCGCAGATCGGCGCGATGCTGACCGAGGTCGATCGGCGCGGTGATGCGGAGTTGCAGTCATGAGAGTGGGCTACTGGACCAAGCCGGACAGCGACGACATCGAAATGACGCTGCTGCCGATCGGTGCCGGCGATGCCGGGCGGTTCGGCGTCACCGGTGCCGGCGCGATCGCGGCCTTGGCGACCCGCGGCGGCGAAGAATTGACGCGGCAATGCCCGCTACTTGCCGGCACGCTGACGCAGCTTGCCGAAGCGCTCGCCGCCCAGCGCGTCGAAGCACCGACCACGCTGCTATCGATCGACCATCTGTCCGAGGCCGAACGCAGCCTGCTCGACGACATCCTCGGCGAAGGCGAGGTCTCCGGCATCGTCGCGCTGCCAGACCGCCGCGTCGCGCAGGTGCAGGAATCGGTACTCGCCGGGCTGTGGCGTGTGCGGATCGAGGGCGACGCCGACGGACCGGCGCGCGATTATCTGGAGATCGGCTCGATCCCCGCGATCGTTAGCCGTGCCGCGCAGGATTTCCCCGCGCCCGACATCGAGATCACCGCGCCGCCGACTGGGGCGATGAACGTACAGCCGGTGCTGGCGGAGATCCGCGAGCGGATGGCGGCGCACCAGATCGGGCAGCCGTCGCATGTGATCAACTTCACGCTGCTGCCGATGAGCGAAGCCGACATGGATCACCTTGCCACCACGCTCGGCAATGGCGCGATCCAGCTATGGTCGCGCGGCTATGGCAGCTGCCGCGTGCTGGCGACCGGCGCGCGCTACGTCTGGTCGGTGCAGTTCCTCAATGCGATGGACGCGCCGATCCTCGACACCATCGAGATCGGCGACGTGCCGGCTGCGGTACGCGCCGCCGATGAAGACTTCCAGGACTCCGCCGAACGCCTCGGCGAAATCATCGAGGCGTATTTCCGATGACCGAATTCGCCACCTCGCACGACAGTGAAACCGATCCGCGCACCCGGATGGAATGCGGCGTGTGCTGGACCGTGTACGACCCGGCCGAAGGCGATCCGCTCGGTCGCGCCGCGCCGGGCACGCCGTTCGCGGCGCTGCCGGACGATTGGTGCTGCCCGACCTGCGATGCTCCGCCGGTCAAATTCCTGAGGCTGGACGATGACCGCTGAGGTCGCAGCGCCCCGCGATGCCGAAGCGCGCGCCGCCGGCGAAGCGGTGGCGGCGATCTACCGCGCGGCGGTGCCGGCGATGCACGATCTGCCGGTGTTCAATCCCGCGCTCGATGTCGCGGCGATCGGCTTCCGCGCGCTGGACGACCATGCGTTCGGCGTGATCGTCACGCCCTGGTTCATGAATCTGGTCCGGCTGCCGCTCGATTCCGCCACGGCCGCCGAACGCCGCCAGGGCGAGGTGGTGACGCGCGTGCTGCCGGTCGGCGCGCTGGAGTTCACCGTGGGGCAACTCGACGGCGTCGGCGGAATCGAGAGCTGCTCGCTGTTCTCGCCGATGTTCGATTTCGCCGATCAAGCGGCGGCGGAAGCGGCTGCCGCTGCCGCGCTCGCCGCGGTGCTCGAGCCCGAACAGGCCGCTGACGAGGTCTCGTCGTCTCAAGCTCTGGGCAAGATGGCGACCACGCTCGACCGCCGCGGCCTGCTGCGCGGCGCATGGATGGAGCGGCGGCCATGACCGCGGCGCCGGGCGAGGATCGCATCGAGGTCGGAATCGTCCGCCGCGGCGATCGCGTCGTTCGGCTCGACATCACGGCGCGCCGACCGATCGGCATCGGTCGGCTGGCCCAAGGCAAATCCGGCGAGGCGATCGTTGCGCTGGTGCCGCGGCTGTTCGCGCTGTGCGCATCGGCGCAGGGCGTTGCGGCGGCCCAAGCTCTCGCGGCGGCACGCGGCATTTCACCCGCGCCGGCGATCGTTGCGGCGCAGGCCAGTGCGGTTCTGGCGGAGCGCATGATCGAGCTGCTGCGCGGCACCGTGCTGCTGCTCGGTGGTGCGGGAACGCCCGCCCTCACTCATCAGCTGCGCGATCTGATGATTGCCGCGCGGCCGATCAATCCCGCCGCTCCGCTCGATGACGACGCGATCACCCGCATCGCGCAGGGACTTGAAGCACTCGGTCTGACGCCGGATTCGTTTGCGGATGTTGCCGCCTGCCGGCGGTGGCTCGGCTCGGAGTCGCTGCTGGCTGAGCTCCACCGCCCGCTGGTGGCCGAGGCTGAATTCGGTGCGGCGGCGGTCGATCCGCTCACCGCGGCGGATGATGCCGCGATCGGCGAGCGACTCATCGCGTTGGGGCCGTCCTTCGCGGTGCGTCCAGATCTGGCGGGCCGTGTGCCGGAGACCGGCGCTTTCGCCCGCAATGCGCATCACCCGGTGGTCGCCGCGTTCGGCTCAGGCCTGTTCGGCCGGCTGCTCGCGCGGCTGGTCGAGATCGCCGCGACGCCCGAGCAACTACGCGTCGTACGGCACGGAGATGCGGACGCCGCTGTAGTCGCGCAGAGCATGAGACTGGACGATGGCATCGGCCTCGCTGCCGTCGAATGTGCGCGCGGCCGGCTGTATCACCTGATGGCGCTCGACGCCGAAGGAGCGATCCGGCAGTTCGAGATCCTGGCTCCGACCGAGTGGAATTTCCATCCCGGGGGTCCGCTCGCCCGCGCGCTGGTCGGGACGAAGCTGCAAGCCAGCGAAGCCGATCGCCGCCGGGTCGAGCGGCTGGTCGCGGCGTTCGATCCCTGCGTCGGCTTCGATGTCCGTTTCCGCGAGGCCGCCGATGCATGAGATGGCGCTGTGCGAGAGCATGATCGAAATCATCGAGCGCGAGGCGCGCGAGCAGCAGTTTTCGCGGGTGCGCGCGGTGTGGCTGGAGATCGGCGCGCTGGGCCATGTCGACCCGGAGGCGATGCGGTTCTGCTTCTCGGCGGTGGCGCATGGCGGCATCGCGGCCGATGCGCGGCTTGAAATTCTCGAAATGCCCGGCGCCGCCTGGTGCATGGACTGCGCCAAGACGGTGACGATCGCGCAGCGTGACGCGCCATGCCCGGATTGCGGCGGCCATCACTTGCAGATCACCGCCGGCGAAGAATTGCGGATCAGGGAATTGGAGGTCGACTGATGTGTACGGTTTGCGGATGTGGCGATGCCAGTGCGGATCCGGGTCATGGTCACGACCATCCGCATAGCCATGGCCATTCTCACGGCGACGGCCACGGACATCATCACCATCACCACGATCATGATCACGCGCATCCGCACACGCATGATCACAACCACGGCCATGATCATCACCACGATCACGGGCATGACCACGGTCACGTGCATGCGCCGGCTGGTGGCAGCATCGATTTTGGGGCCGGGCTCGCCGGCGTGCATATCCCCGGCCTGTCGCAGCCGCGGATCGTGCAGATCGAGCGCGATATCCTGTCCAAGAACGACACGTACGCGGCAGAAAATCGCGCCAGGCTGGCGACGAGCGGCACCTTCGCGCTCAACTTCGTCTCCAGCCCGGGCTCGGGCAAGACCTCGCTGCTGGTGAAAACGATCTCGGACCTGAAGGATCAATATCCGATCGCGGTGGTCGAAGGCGATCAGCAGACCGCCAACGATGCCGAGCGAATTCGCGCCACCGGCGCGCCGGCGATCCAGATCAACACCGGCAAGGGTTGCCACCTCGACGCCCACATGGTGGGCCACGCGCTCGATCAGCTGCCGCGCCACGAGGGCGGGCTGCTGTTCATCGAGAACGTCGGCAATCTGGTCTGTCCGGCCGGCTTCGATCTCGGCGAGGCGCATAAGGTGGTGGTGCTGTCGATCACCGAAGGCGAAGACAAGCCGCTGAAATATCCGCACATGTTCGCCGCTGCGAAGCTGCTGCTGCTGAACAAGATCGACCTGTTGCCGCATCTCGATTTCGATCTTGCCGCGACGATCGAATATGCGCGGCGCGTCAACCCGACCATCGAAGTGCTGACGGTGTCGGCGAAGACCGGCGAAGGCTTGGCCGCGTTCTACGCCTGGATCGGCAAGCGCGCGGCTGCGGTCCGCGCCGCCGCCAACGCCGCCGAGTAGCGTCATGCAGCCGGCCACGCCGCTCACCGCTGCCGCCGAGCGCGCCCGCGTGCGCGTCCGCGGCGCGGTGCAGGGCGTTGGCTTCAGGCCGTTCGTGTACCATCTGGCACAGCGCTACCAGCTCGGTGGCTTCGTCGCCAACGATGCGGACGGCGTGCTGATCGAGGTCGAAGGCGCGGCGTTGCCGGAGTTCCTGGTTGCGCTCCGCTGTGAGGCACCGCCGCTGGTGCGGGTCGACACCATCGAGACCGAAACGGTTCGGGCGCGCGGCGAGCGGGACTTCGGCATCGCGGAGAGCCGCGGCGGGGTGGTGACCACCCGGATCGGGGCGGATGCGGCAACCTGCGAGGCCTGCCTCGACGATCTGTTCGATCCGGCTAGCCGGTTTCATCTGTATCCGTTCGTCAATTGCACCCATTGCGGCCCGCGCTACACGCTGACGCTCGGCCTGCCGTACGACCGCGCCAATACCTCGATGGCCGGCTTCACGATGTGCGAGGATTGCCGCCGCGATTATCAGGATCCGCACAACCGCCGCTTTCACGCCGAGCCGAGCGCCTGTCCGCGCTGCGGCCCGCAGCTCAGCCATCCGATCGAAGAGATCGTGGCGTGCTTGCGCGCCGGCCGTATCGTCGCGTTGAAGAGCCTCGGCGGTTATCATCTGCTGTGTGACGCCACCAACGAAACCGCCGTCGCCGAACTGCGCCGGCGCAAGGGCCGTGACGCCAAGCCGTTCGCCGTAATGGTTGCCTCCGAGGCTTCGCTCGATCGCATCGTCATCGCGTCCGAGGCAGAGCGCACGTTGGTGTCGTCGGTCGAGCGGCCGATCGTGCTGATGCGCGATCGCGGCGTGCTGGCGCCGTCGGTCGCGCCCGCGCTGGATGCGGTCGGCGTAATGCTGCCCTATACGCCGCTGCATCATCTGATCTTCCATGCCGCAAGCGGCGCGCCCGATGGACGCGCGTGGCAGCGCGCGCCGGTCGATCTGGTGCTGGTCGCCACCAGCGCCAATCTCGGCGGCGATCCGATCGTGACCGAGGATGCGCTGCGCCGGCTGGCATCTGTCGCCGATCTGATCGTCAGCCATGATCGCGGCATTGTCGTGCGCGCCGACGACAGCGTCGCGCGGGTGATCGATGGCGCGCCGTCATTCATCCGCCGCGCGCGCGGGTTCACGCCGCGCCCGATCACACTGCCGCGCGAGATGCCGCCGGTGCTGGCGGTCGGTGCCTACTTGAAAAACACCATCACGCTGACCCGCGGCCGCGAAGCGTTCGTGTCGCAGCATGTCGGCGACCTCGCGACCGCCGAAACCGTACGGTTCTTTGAAGAGACGGTGGACCACCTGATGCGTCTCGTCGGCGTGAAGCCGGCGGCAATCGCGCACGATCTGCACGCCGACTTCGCCTCGACCCGGTTTGCCGAGAGCCTCGCCGCCGACCATTTGGCTCTGCCGCTGATTGCCGTGCAGCATCATCACGCCCATGTCGCTTCGATCGCCGCCGAGCACGGCATCGACACGCCGCTGCTCGGCCTGGTGCTCGACGGTCACGGCCTCGGCAGCGACGGCGGCAATTGGGGAGGCGAGCTGCTCCGCGTCGACGGCGCCCGGTTCACCCGGCTGGGCCATCTGAAACCATTGGCGCTGCCGGGCGGCGATGCGGCGGCGCGCGAGCCGTGGCGGATGGCGGCGGCTGCGCTGCACGCGCTGGGGCGCGACGACGAGATCGCGTCGCGCTTGGTCGATCACCCTCGCGCCGCTGCGCTCGCCGCGATGCTCGCCAATCACGGCTGCGCCACCACCACCAGCGCCGGCCGGCTGTTCGATGCCGCCGCCGGCCTGCTCGGCGTCTGCGCCGTGCAAAGCTACGAAGGCCAGGCGGCCATGCAGCTCGAAGCGCTGGTGCAAATCCCGCGCGTGCTGGGCGGCGGTTGGGAGATCGGCGCCGGCACGCTCGATCTCTCGCCGCTGCTCGCCCATCTGGCGACGTCGCGGATCGATCCGCGAGACGGCGCCGAACTGTTCCACGGCACGCTCGCGGCCGCGCTGGCCGAGTGGGCCGTGCAGGCGGCGGAGCAGAGCGGACTCACCACTATCGCGCTCGGCGGCGGCTGTTTCCTCAATCGCGTGCTGAGCGAAGATCTGGCGGCGCGGCTGCGGGCGCGAGGGCTGACGCCGCTGCTTGCCCGGCAGGTGCCGCCGAACGATGGCGGCCTCAGCCTTGGTCAGGCCTGGATCGCCGGACAACATCTCACTGCCAGCAAGGAGCCGCACTGATGTGTCTCGCCATTCCGGCCGAAGTGGTCGAGCTGCTGCCCGAGCAGATGGCGCGGGTGTCGCTCGACGGCGTGAGCAAGGTTGTGTCGGTCGCGCTGGTCGAAGGCGTGGCGGTCGGCGACTACGTCGTGGTGCATGTCGGCTTCGCGCTGACCCGGATCGACCCGGACGAGGCGAAACAGACGCTGGCGCTGCTCGCGGAGATGAGCCAATCGGCGGAGGCGGCGCGATGAAATACGTGGACGAGTATCGCGACGGCAAGGTGGCGCGGCAGATCGCGGCGGCAATCGCGCAGGCGGCCGATCCGTCGCGCAGCTATCACTTCATGGAGTTCTGCGGCGGCCATACCCACGCGATCTCGCGCTACGGCTTGGAAGATCTGCTGCCGCCGAACGTCCGGATGGTGCACGGCCCCGGCTGTCCGGTCTGCGTGCTGCCGGTCGGCCGGATCGATATGGCGATCCGGCTCGCGCAGCGCCCGGAGGTGACGCTGTGCACCTATGGCGATCTGATGCGGGTGCCCGGCTCGCACGGCACCTCGCTGTTGCGCGCCAAGGCGGCCGGCGCCGACATCCGGATGGTGTATTCGACGCTGGATGCGGTCGCGATCGCCGAGGCGGAGCCTACCCGCGAGGTGGTGTTTTTCGCCATCGGTTTCGAAACCACGACGCCGCCGACCGCGCTGGCGATCAAGCTCGCGGCCGCCAAGCGGCTCAGCAATTTCAGCGTGTTCTGCAATCACGTGCTGACGCCGCCGGCAATCCGCGGCATCCTCGAACATCCCGATCTCGATGGCCAGCCGGGGCCACGCCTCGACGGATTCATCGGTCCCGCGCATGTCAGCGCGGTGATCGGCGCCGATGCATTTGCCGAGTTCGCGCGTGATTTTGCCAAGCCGGTGGTGGTCGCCGGGTTCGAGCCGCTCGACGTGCTGCAGTCGATCCTGATGCTGGTGCAGCAGGTCAACGACGGTCGCCATGTCGTCGAGAACCAATACATCCGCGCGGTGACGCCGGAGGGCAACCGCATCGCGCAGGCAGAAGTCGCGGCGATCTTCGAGCTGCGCGACAGCTTCGAATGGCGCGGCTTCGGCCGCGTGCCGGCGAGCGGTCTTCGTCTGCGCGAGGCTTATGCTGCGTTCGACGCCGAGCGCCGCTTCGCGATGGCGGAGATCTCCGCCGCCGACAATCCGGCGTGCGACTGCGGCGCGATCCTGCGCGGCATCAAGCGTCCGACCGATTGCAAGCTGTTCGGCACGCTGTGCACGCCGGAAACGCCGATGGGATCGTGCATGGTGTCGTCGGAAGGCGCCTGCGCGGCGCATTGGACCTATGGTCGCTTCCGCGACCACGCACGGAGGGCGGTGGCATGAGCGATCGGATCAGGCGGCGCAAGCTCGATCTCGCCCACGGCCGCGTCGACCTCTCGCACGGGGCCGGCGGCCGCGCGATGGCGCATCTGATCAGCGAGATCTTTCATGCCGCCTTCGACAACCCGATGCTGCGTGCCGGCAACGACCAGGCGGCGTTCGAGGTCGCGGCTGGGCGAATGGTGATGACCACCGACGGTTATGTGGTGTCGCCACTGTTCTTCCCCGGCGGCGACATAGGCTCGCTCGCGGTGCACGGCACTATCAACGACGTCGCGATGGCCGGCGCCAGGCCGCTGTATCTGTCCGCCGGTTTCATCATCGAGGAGGGCTTTGCGTTCGCCGACCTCAAGCGGATCGCCGACAGCATGGCGGCGGCCTCGCGCGCAGCCGGCGTGCCGATCGTCACGGGCGACACCAAGGTGGTGGAGCGTGGCAAGGCCGATGGCGTGTTCATCACCACGACCGGCGTCGGCATCGCACCGCGTGACTTGGTGTTGTCCGCCGAACAGGCCCGGCCGGGCGACAAGGTGTTGCTGTCAGGCTTCATCGGCGACCACGGCGTTGCGGTGATGTCGCAGCGGCAGAACCTCGCGTTCGAAACGTCAATCCAGTCCGATAGTGCCGCGCTGCACGAGCTGGTCGCCGCGATGGTGGCGGCTGCACCGCAGTGCCTGCGGGTGATGCGCGATCCGACCCGCGGCGGGCTCGCTGCCACCCTGAACGAATTGGCGCAGCAATCCGCAGTCGGCTTCCGGCTCGATGAGGATGCAGTGCCGGTGCGGCCCGAAGTGGCAGCGGCGTGCGAACTGCTCGGGCTCGATCCGCTTTACGTCGCCAACGAGGGCAAGCTGGTGGCGGTCGCTGCGCCCGAGGCGGCCGATGCGCTGCTCGCCGCGATGCGGGCGCATCCGCTCGGGCGCGATGCTGCGATCATCGGCGAGGTGATCGAGGACGATCATCATTTTGTGCAGATGACCACGGCATTCGGCGGCGGCCGGATCGTCGATTGGCTGGCCGGCGAGCAGTTGCCGCGGATTTGTTGATGGTGTTTGGTTCAATTCGTTGCGTGACGGGACGACGGGGATGAGTGGACAGGCGACAGTGCTGGTGGTCGACGACGAGATCCGGTCGCTCGAATCGCTGAAACGGGTGCTGTGCGACGAGTTCGAAGTGATCTGCGCGCGCGATGCCGGCGAGGCGCGGCGGGTGCTGGAAAGTGAAATCGTTCACGCCATCCTGTGCGACCAGCGGATGCAGTACGAGACCGGCGTCGACTTTCTCAAGGATGTGCGCAAAACCTGGCCCGACCCGGTGCGGATGATCATCTCCGGCTATTCCGACAGCGAGGATATCATCGCCGGCATCAACGAAGCCGGAATCTATCAGTACATCGCTAAGCCGTGGCACCCGGACCGGTTGCTCGATATCGTCCGCGGCGCGGTGCAGCTCTTCATGCTGCAAAAGGAAACCGAGACCGCCGGCATTGACATCAAGCTGACGCCGGAGCGGGCGCAGCGCGTCGTCACCGAAAAGCGCGGCGCCGCCCGCAAGCTGTACGAATTCGATCGCATCGTGCATGCGCCGGACAGTCCGCTGAGTGAGGTCATCGAGCTCGGTAAGCGCGCTGCGGAGTTCGACATCTCGGTGCTGATCACCGGCGAGAGCGGCACCGGCAAGGAATTGCTGGCGCGAGCGATCCATTACGGCTCGGCGCGCGCCGGCAAGGCGTTCGTGGTCGAGAACTGCGGCGCGTTGCCGGATGAGCTGCTCGAAAGCGAACTGTTCGGTTGCAAGAAGGGCGCGTTCACCGGCGCCTATCAGGACCGCATTGGTCTGTTTGAAGTGGCCGATGGCGGCACGATCTTTCTAGACGAGATCGGCGAGACCTCGCCGGCATTTCAAGTCAAGCTGCTGCGCGTGCTGCAGGAAAGCGAGATCCGTCCGCTCGGCGCGCAGCGGGTCCGCAAGGTCGACGTCCGCGTCGTGGCGGCGACCAACCGCGATCTGGAGGCCGAAGTGCGCGCCGGCCGGTTCCGGCGCGATCTGTACTACCGGCTAGCGGCGTTCCCGCTGCATATGCCGGCGCTGCGTGAGCGGCCGATGGATATTCCGCTGATCGCCGCCAAGGTGCTGGCCGACGTCGCCAAGTCCTACGGCCGCAACGTTGCAGGCTTCGCGCCGGCGGCGCTCAACCGGATGCGGCACTACGACTGGCCGGGCAACGTGCGCGAACTGCAGAACGAAATCCAGCGCATGGTGGTGCTGGCGACCGAGGATCGGCTGCAGGAAGGCGATCTGTCGCCGCGGGTGCGGCAGGGCGGCGAGCCGATCCAGCTCAAGCCGGTGCGCAACGGCTGCGCGACGCTGAAGACCAACATCGAAGCGCTGGAGCGGCACATGATCTCTGAGGCGCTCGATCGCCATGGCGGCAATATCAGTCGCGTTGCCGGCGAGCTCGGGCTGTCGCGCGTCGGGCTACGCAACAAGCTCGGCCGCTACGATCTGCGCAAGGGTCTTGCCGATGAGGTCTGATCGCGGCGGTCGCGAGAGTCTGATCGACCGGGTCGGCTCGCAACTGCCGTCGCCGTTTGCCGGCGACCAGGAGGCGGCGTGGATCGAAGTGATCCGCAAGATGGACGAGGTCTACGCCGACCTGCTGCGTTACGAGACCGATCTGGAAGAGAAGAACGCGGCGCTGGAGGAGGCGCAGGCGTTCATCTCCAGCGTGATCGAGTCGGTGTCGGACATCCTGATCGTCTGCGATCGCCACGGCAGCATCCTGCAGGTCAATCCGGCGGCGGTGCGGCTGCTCGGCGACAGCGCCGGCACGCTGCTGCATCGGTCGCTCACCGATCTTGTCGATCCCGCCGATCGCGGCCGGATCGATGCGCTGTTGCAGGCGCAGTGTCCGAGCGAAATCAGCAATCTCGAAATCCGCTTCGTCACCGAGCGCGGGCTGTCCGATCTCTATGCGATCAACGGCGCCACCCGCTGCGATCCGGCGGGGCACCGGCTCGGCGCGGTACTGACTGGGCGGCCGATCGGCGAGCTGCGCCGCGCCTACGAGGCGCTGCATGCCGCGCACAGCGAGCTGCAGCACGCGCAGCGCCAACTGGTCGAGCAGGAGAAGATGGCGAGCCTCGGCCGCCTGGTCGCCGGCGTTGCGCACGAACTCAACAATCCGATCAGCTTCATCTACGGCAACATCCATACGCTCGATCGTTATCGCGACCGGATGTCGGCGTATCTCGGCGCGATCCATCGCGGCGCCGAACCTGGCGAGATCGAACGGCTGCGCCGCGACTTGAAGATCGACGCGCTGCTCGCCGATTACGGCTCGCTGATCGAAGGCACGCTGGAAGGTGCGATGCGGGTCGCCGACGTCGTCAAGAACCTGCGGCGGCTCAGCTTCCCGAAGAGCGGCGAGAGCCTGCGTGTCGATGTCGATCGCGTGGTGCGCACCGCGGTGCGCTGGGCGGCGCGCGCCAAGCCGCATCACGTCGACTTCGCCTTCGATATCGCGCCGGATCTGCAGATCCTCGGCAACGAAGGCCAGTTCCACCAGATTATCGTCAATCTGATCGACAATGCGCTCGACGCGGTGCGCGGCCAGGCGGCGCCGCGGATTGAGATCGCCGCGCGCCGCAACGGCGACCAGATCGTCATCACTATCTCGGATAACGGAGCCGGTCTGCCCGACGGGCTGATCGACAAGATCTTCGAGCCGTTCTTCACCACCAAGCCGGTCGGTGAAGGTACTGGGCTCGGCTTGTGGATCAGTTACGGCATCGCGCGCGAACACGGCGGCACGCTGGCGGCGGCGAACCGCAGCGGGGGCGGCGCGGTCTTCACCCTGATGCTACCTGCGCCGTGAGCTGCTTGATGGAACCGATGAGTTCCATCGCGATCGGAGCGTCCCCAGGTCGACTCGTCACCGGAGATTGCGCTAGGTTTGGCGCAACAAGGCCCCAAGAGGCTGCAGGTGACCAACAAGCTGTCGGCGTCCGAGCAGGCGCTCATCGATCGGGAAAGGGAACTCGCGGAGGTTCAGCGCATTGCCAAGGTCGGCGGTGTGGTGGTGGATCTGACCGCCGGGTTCCGCAATCACCGCTCGCCGGAGTATCTGGCGATCCACGGCCTGCCGCCGGAGGCCGTCAACGAGACGCATGAAGATTGGGTGCGCCGACTGCACCCCGAGGATCGCGAACGCGCCGAGCGGCAGTTTCTCGATCTCGTCAACAGCACCTCCGAACGCTACTCGGCCGAGTATCGCATCATCCGTCCGAACGACGGCGAAGTGCGCTGGATCGCGGCTGAGGGCCGGATCGAGCGCGATGCGTCGGGGCGTGCGGTGCGGATGGTCGGCGCGCATATCGACATCACCGATCGCGCCGTCGCCCGCGAGATGCTCCGGGAGAGTGACTGTCTCTTATACCCATCTGACGCTGCCGGCGAATTAAAAGGTGGT
>NZ_QTKI01000105.1:0-13246 GCF_010820945.1 Rhodopseudomonas sp. BR0C11 | reverse complement strand
GTGCTCGGCGTTCCGCTCGCTGAGATCGACGGCGATCTGTTGATCAAGATCCTGCCGCATCTCGATCCCACCGCCGAAGGCATGCCGGTTGCGGTGCGATGCCGGATCGGCAATCCCTCGGCGGAATATGATGGCTTGATCCATCGGCCGCCGGAAGGCGGGATGATCATCGAGCTCGAACGTGCCGGCCCGCCGATCGATCTGTCCGGCACGCTGGCGCCGGCGCTGGAGCGCATCCGCACGGCGGGATCGCTGCGCGCGCTGTGCGACGACGCCGCGCTGCTGTTCCAGCAGCGCACCGGCTACGACCGGGTGATGGTGTATCGCTTCGACGAGCAGGGCCACGGCGAAGTGTTCTCCGAGCGCCACGTGCCCGGGCTCGAATCGTATTTCGGCAACCGCTATCCGTCGTCGGACATTCCGCAGATGGCGCGGCGGCTGTACGAGCGGCAGCGCCTCCGCGTGCTGGTCGACGTCGGCTACCAGCCGGTGCCGCTGCAGCCGCGGCTGTCGCCGCTCACCGGGCGCGATCTCGACATGTCGGGCTGCTTCCTGCGCTCGATGTCGCCGATCCATCTGCAGTACCTGAAGAACATGGGCGTGCGCGCCACCCTGGTGGTGTCGCTGGTGGTCGGCGGCAAGCTGTGGGGCCTGATCGCCTGCCACCACTATCTGCCGCGCTTCATCCATTTCGAATTGCGGGCGATCTGTGAGCTGCTTGCCGAAGCGATGGCGACGCGGATCACCGCGCTCGAAAGCTTCGCGCAAAGCCAGTCGGAGCTGTTCGTGCAGCGGCTCGAGCAGCGCATGATCGAGGCGATCACCCGCGAGGGCGATTGGCGTGCGGCGATCTTCGACACCACGCAGTCGATTCTGCAGCCGCTACACGCCGCCGGCTGCGCGCTGGTGTACGAAGATCAGATCCGAACGATCGGCGAAGTGCCGGCCACGCAGGATGTCCGCGAGATTGCCGCCTGGCTCGATCGCCAGCCGCGCACGGCGGTGACGTCGACCGCTTCGCTCGGTCTCGACGTGCCGGAGCTCGCACATCTGACGCGGATGGCGAGCGGCGTGGTCGCGGCGCCGATTTCGGATCACCGCGGCGAGTTTCTGATGTGGTTCCGCCCCGAGCGCGTCCACACCGTCACCTGGGGCGGCGATCCGAAGAAGCCGTTCACGATGGGCGATACGCCGGCGGATCTGTCGCCGCGGCGCTCCTTCGCCAAGTGGCATCAGGTCGTCGAAGGCACGTCCGATCCGTGGACGGCCGCCGATCTCGCCGCGGCCCGCACCATCGGGCAGACCGTCGCCGACATCGTGCTGCAATTCCGCGCGGTGCGGACATTGATCGCCCGCGAACAATACGAACAGTTTTCGTCTCAGGTGCATGCCTCGATGCAGCCGGTGCTGATCACCGACTCCGAAGGCCGCATCCTGCTGATGAACGACTCGTTCCGCGAGATGCTGCCGGCGGGCGCGCCGTCGGCCGTCCATCTCGACGATCTCGCCGGCCTGTTCGTCGAATCCAACGACTTCCTGCGCAACGTCGCCGAACTGATCGATCACGGCCGTGGGTGGCGCGGCGAGGTGCTGCTGCGCGGCGCCGGCAACAGTCCGCTGCCGCTGGCGGTCCGCGCCGATCCGGTGACGCGGACGGAGGATCAGTCGCTCGGCTTCGTGCTGATCTTCAGCGACGCTACCGATCGTCGCACGGCAGATGCCGCACGCACGCGTTTCCAGGAAGGCATTCTCGCCAGCGCGCGTCCCGGCGTGCGGCTCGACTCCAGGTCGGACCTGTTGCACGAGAAGCTGCTGTCGGCGCTGGTCGAGAACGCGCAGCTCGCCGCGTTGGAGATCACCTACGGCGTCGAGACCGGACGAATCGCCGAACTGCTCGAAGGCGTCCGCCAGTCGATGCTGCGCACCGCCGAAGTGCTCGGCCATCTGGTGCAGCACGCGGCGCGCCCCGCCGGCAGCGCCAGCCCCAATGGCGGCTCGCAGAATAAGACTTAGTGCTGCGTCTCTCAGCCGCAGGCGTGGCGACCAGCACCTAGGCAGCTCTGTGGTCGATCGAGACAGGCTGCGACTCTCGATCTTTGCAACACGAAGAACCTCATGGTGAGGAGGCGCAAAGCGCCGTCTCGAACCATGTGCCGCAGGCGATGCGGCTCCTCATCCTTCGAGACGCCCGGCTTCGCCGGGCTCCTCAGGACGAGGACTCAGTGCCCTTCACAAGGACCATATCGGCTGCAATCAATCGATGAAGGAGTTTAAGCAGCCAGATGCTGCTGCACCGCGACCGAGAGCGCGATGTTGCAGGTGAACGCGACTGCGCCTTCTTCGATCACCGCTGCTGCGTCGGGAGCCGCCGCGCCGGCGCGCTCCAGTGCCTCGCGGTATTCGGTCTTCAAGGAGGCCGGATCGCCGATCGCCGAAAAGTCGTAGTGGGCGAGTTCAGCGGCGCTGAGCTGCATGGTCTTCTCCAGCAGCCGGCGCACGATCTGTCCGCCGTTGAGATCGCCGAGATAGCGGGTGTAGGCATGCGCGATCAGGCGGCTGCCGTCGCCTTCGCTCACCTCCGTGATCCGCTCTGCATAAGCTTCTGCCGCCGGCAGCACCGGCAGCCGCTCGTGCCAATCCGTGCCGACAAGCGCGGCGAGGTCGGATTCGATCGCCGGCGTGCGGGCCAGCGGATGCGCGGCAAGCGGCGCCAGGATTGGATTGTCGCGGTGGCGTTCGATGCCCGCTTCGATCGCCCGATAGGCCGGGTGCAGATTGCGCAGCAACAGCGTGTAGCCTTCGCGGCCAGCGGTGCCGTGCAGAATCTCGGAGAGGATGCCCGACTTCTCGGCTTCCAGATGCAGCTGTCGGGTCCGCACATACAACGCGGTGACGACGCTCTCGGCGCCGCGCTCCGCTGCTTCCACCACCATACCAGGCCTCCAATGCAGGAGGCCTTATAGCAGAAATCGATTCGCGATTGCGAACCCGCGTCAGCTCTTGTTCCGCGCGGCGTGGACCAGCACGCGGGCGAGCCGTGGCGCGGTCGCGCCATCGACCGCATAGCCATCCGCTCCGATCGAGCGGATCAGTTCCGGCCTGAGCAGCAGCAACGGGCCGCCGAGCAGGATCGCCACGTCGCGATTGCGCGAGTCGCGGCGGATGTCCTGGACGTAGCGCTTGAGCTGATCGAGGTGGCGATCGCCGCCGACCGAAAAGCCGACGACGTCGAACATGCGCTCCTGCACCAGCGCCATCATCTCGCGGCGCGTGTTGAATGGGCCGGTCCAGATGTCCCAGCCATCGCGCCTGAAGAACTCTGCGACCATCGTCAGCCCGAAGCTGTGTTGTTCGCCGTCCAGCGTGGTCAGCAGCACCGTGCCACCACCGCTGGCGCGGTGATCATCGGCAACGCTTTCACCGAGATGGCGAAGAATTCGTTGCAGTCGACTGACGCCGAGCGTGACGTTGAGGAAGTTCGCACTGTCGTGCTCCCACATCTCGCCGAGGCGTTGCGCAGCCGGCGCGAGCAGGTTGAGGAAGATCAATTCGGTGGCAGTCCCCTGCGCGATAAGACTCTCCACGTAGTCGAAGGCAGCAGTCTCGTCGTGACCGAGAACCAGCAGGGTGAAGTGCTGCACACCGAAAGGCGTACCAGGATCGACCGGGGCGGACATGTTCGAAAACGGGATCGTGTGCAGCTTAATTCGGGAATGGGTGAGCGTTCGAAGCGATAGGGCAATGGCAGAGGTCTGGACCCGGGGGCGTGCTCGCCAGAGTGGCTCCGGGATCGGAGGGGGCAGGGGCGTCACCGGGAGGTTAGCCGGTTCGGCGTCGGCAATGGCCGCGATCGGATGGTCGTCCCAGTCCGTCATGAGCGGTACTCCCTGACCTTCGACTTAAGGCTGACGGCCGACAGACCGTCAAGTTTAATTTACGTATGGTTTGATTGACAGTGGCATGTGTGGAGACTAGCCTTTGTTGATCAGCCGCACTTTAGGGAGTGGCGCGGTGCATCGTCCGTCAGCATCAGATCAAGAAAAAGAGGGTCTCGGTGCGACAGTCCCGGCCTCCCAATCTAACGTTCCGGTATCGCACCACCGCGACACGCACGTGTCAAACGTTCTTTACATGAAGAGCGCGGAGGGTGCTGTGCCGCACGATGGCACCGCTGGGTCGGTTTCTCAGCAAAAGCAGACGGTTAAGATGCTCTACACGCCCGAAGAGCGGGTTCGCCGAGACGCAACAAAATGGACGCTGGTGCAGGGTATCCTGGCGCCGGTCCAGTTCGTCGTCTTCCTCGTCAGCCTCGGCCTGGTGCTCCGCTATCTCGGAACCGGCGACGGCTACACCGCTGCGACCGTGTCGGTCGTGATCAAGACGTTGGTGCTCTACACCATCATGATCACCGGCGCGATTTGGGAGCGCGAAGTCTTCGGCTGTTACTTGTTCGCGCCCGCGTTCTTCTGGGAGGACGTGTTCAGCTTCCTCGTGCTGGCGCTGCACACCGTCTATCTGGTGATGCTGTTCCTCGGCCTCGGCGATGCGCGCGATCAGATGTACGTCGCGCTCGCGGCCTATGCGACTTACGTCGTCAATGCCACCCAGTTCGTCCTCAAGCTGCGCGCCGCGCGCCGCGACGAACGTCTGGCCGGCCTGCGTGAGCCCTCGGTGTCCGGGAGCCGCGCATGACCGCTCACGTCACAGGTTGTTCGACCGCGACCGCGGATCAGCTGGTCGCTCGCGAAATCCGCACCGAGAGCGGACAGCGCGAAGTGTTCTGCGGGTTGACCGGCATCGTCTGGCTGCATCGCAAGATCCAGGACGCATTCTTCCTCGTGGTCGGCTCGCGCACCTGCGCGCATCTGGTCCAGTCGGCCGCCGGCGTGATGATCTTCGCCGAGCCGCGGTTCGGCACGGCGATCATGGAAGAGAAGGATCTGGCCGGTCTCACCGACGCCAATGATGAGCTCGATCGTGTGGTGACGCAGCTGCTGGCGCGCCGGCCCGACATCAAGCTCTTGTTCCTGGTCGGCTCGTGCCCGTCGGAAGTCATCAAGCTCGATCTGTCGCGCGCCGCGCTCCGCCTGTCGCAGCGGTTCTCGCCGGGCGTGCGCATCCTCAACTACTCGGGCAGCGGCATCGAAACCACCTTCACCCAGGGTGAAGACGCCTGTCTGGCGTCGCTGGTGCCGGAGCTGCCGGCGCAGACCGATACCAAGCCGTCGCTGCTGGTGATCGGCTCGCTCGCCGACGTGGTGGAAGATCAGTTCGCGCGGATGTTCGACGCGCTCGGCATCGGCAACGTCGCGTTCTTCCCGCCGCGCAAGTCGACCGCGCTGCCGAGCGTCGGGCCGAACACCAAGATCCTGATGGCGCAGCCATTCCTGCCCGACACGGTGCGGGCCCTGGAAGAGCGCGGCGCCAAGCGCCTCGCGGCGCCGTTCCCGCTTGGCGTCGAAGGCACCACCGGCTGGCTGCGCGCCGCGGCCGATGCGTTCGGTGTCGACCCGGCGAAGTTCGATCAAGTCACCGCGCCCAACCGCGCCCGCGCCGAGCGTGCGCTCGCTGCGTTCAAGAGTGAGCTCGGCGGCCGGCGAATCTTCTTCTTCCCGGATTCGCAGCTCGAGATTCCGCTGGCGCGCTTCCTGTCGCGTGAGCTGGACATGCAGCTCGTCGAAGTCGCGACGCCGTATCTGCACCGCGAGCAGCTGGCCGAAGAGCTCAAGCTGCTGCCGGCCGAAGTCGCGCTGACCGAAGGTCAGGACGTCGACGATCAGCTCGACCGCTGCCGCATCGCGCGTCCCGATATCGTGGTGTGCGGCCTCGGTCTCGCCAATCCGCTCGAAGCGGAAGGCATCACAACCAAATGGTCGATCGAACTCGTGTTCACCCCGATCCAGGGATACGAGCAGGCGGCCGATCTTGCTGAATTGTTCGCGCGGC
The DNA here is from genome assembly GCF_010820945.1 of Rhodopseudomonas sp. BR0C11. Taxonomy (NCBI): domain Bacteria; kingdom Pseudomonadati; phylum Pseudomonadota; class Alphaproteobacteria; order Hyphomicrobiales; family Nitrobacteraceae; genus Rhodopseudomonas; species Rhodopseudomonas sp. BR0C11. The sequence goes on along the minus strand of NZ_QTKI01000105.1, from coordinate 7,300 downwards.
CGCTGGTGCGGCGCGCCAAGTTGGTGGCCTGACCATGCAGCTCACCGTATGGACCTATGAAGGCCCTCCCCATGTCGGCGCGATGCGCGTTGCCACGGGTATGGAGCAATTGCACTACGTGCTGCACGCTCCGCAGGGCGACACCTACGCCGATCTGTTGTTCACGATGATCGAGCGCCGCAACAAGCGGCCGCCGGTGACCTACACGACGTTCGCCGCGCGCGATCTCGGCAAGGACACCGCCGAGCTGTTCATGAGCGCGGCCCGCAACGCCTATGCGCGCTTCAAGCCGCAGGCGATGATCGTCGGCGCGTCCTGCACCGGCTCGCTGATTCAGGACGATCCGGGCGGTCTCGCCAAGTCGCTCGGCTTTTCGATTCCGGTGATTCCGATCGATCTGCCGGCGTATCAGCGCAAGGAAAACTGGGGCGCGTCCGAGACGTTCTATCAGCTGGTGCGCGCGATCGCCGGTCCGAAGGCGCCGCCGCCCGGCACCAAGCGCGCCGAGCCCGCGCCGGGCCAGCGCGCCAAGTGCAATCTGCTCGGGCCGACCGCGCTCGGCTTCCGTCATCGCGACGACATCACCGAGATCACCAAGCTGCTCGGCCAGCTCGGGATCGACGTCAATGTGGTGGCGCCGATGGGGGCGACGCCGGCGGACCTGACCCGGCTCGGCGAAGCCGACTTCAACGTCGTGCTGTATCCGGAAGTCGCTTCGCAGGCAGCGTCCTGGCTGCAGCGGATCTTCCATCAGCCGTTCACCAAGACGATTCCGATCGGCGTTTCGGCGACGCGCGAATTCGTGCGCGAAGTCGCCGGCCTTGCCGGCGTCGATCCGGAGCCGGTGCTGGCGGCGGCTTCCACCCGGCTGCCGTGGTACTCGCATTCGGTCGACTCGACCTACCTGACCAACAAGCGCGTCTTCATCTTCGGCGATGCCACCCATGCGATCGCCTCGGCGCGGATCGCGTCGGAGGAGCTCGGCTTCAAGGTGGTCGGTCTCGGCACCTACAGCCGCGAATTCGGCCGCGACGTCCGCGAGGCGGCGGCGAAGTACGGCGTCGAGGCGCTGATCACCGACGACTATCTCGAAGTCGAAGCCAAGGTTGCCGAACTGCATCCGGAGCTGGTGCTCGGCACCCAGATGGAGCGCCACATCGCCAAGCGCCTCGGCGTGCCCTGCGCGGTGATCTCGGCGCCGGTGCATGTCCAGGATTTCCCCGCGCGCTATGCGCCGCAGATGGGATTCGAGGGCGCCAATGTGATCTTCGACACCTGGGTCCATCCGCTGATGATGGGCCTCGAAGAGCATCTTTTGGCGATGTTCAAGGACGATTTCGAATTCAAGGACGGCGCGCTGCCGTCGCATCTCGGCACTGGCCACGCACCCGCTTCGGCGCCTGCTGTGGCGGAGGTCGCCGTTGCGCTGCCGCAAAGCGCGCCGGTTCTCGACGGTGCAGCATCTGAGCCGGCTCCGACCGCACCCGCTCCCACCGGGGCTGTGTGGGCACCGGAAGCCGAAAAGGAACTGCTGAAGATACCGTTCTTCGTCCGCGGCAAGGCTCGCCGGAATACCGAGCGCTTCGCCAACGAAAATGGTGTCGCAACCATTACTGTCGAGACCTTGTACGATGCCAAAGCGCACTTCGCCCGCTGACAAGACCCCGGTTCGGGTCGTCATCGTCACGCTGGACAGCCATTTGTCCGGTGCCGCCGCACGTGCTCGCAACGTGTTGCGGAAGGATTATCCAGGAATCGAGCTGACGGTGCACTCCGCCGACGAGTGGGGCAGCGACGGACACGCTCTGCAGCGCTGCCTCGCCGACATCGCCACCGGCGACATCATCATCGCCACCATGCTGTTCATGGACGATCACGTCCGTGCGGTGATGCCGGCGCTGCAGGCGCGGCGCACCGAATGTGACGCGATGGTGTGCTGCATGTCGGCCTCCGAGGTGGTGAAGCTCACCCACATCGGCAAGTTCGACATGAGCGCCGAAGCGCTCGGCATGATCAACTGGCTGAAGAAGCTGCGCGGCAAGAAGCATGAGGGCTCGGCCGGCAAGGGCGAGATGAAGATGCTGCGGCAGCTGCCGAAGCTGCTGCGCTTCGTCCCCGGCACAGCGCAGGACATGCGCGCCTACTTCCTGACGCTGCAATATTGGCTGGCGGGCTGCGAGCAGAACATCGCCAACATGGTGCGGCTGCTGATCGACCGCTACGCCAACGGTCCGCGCAAGGGGCTGCGCGGCGTCGCCAAGGTCGAGCCGCCGCTCGAATATCCCGATATCGGCGTGTACCACCCGAAGATGAAGGGCCGCATCGCCGAGTCGGTCGACAAGCTGCCCACGGGCCCGTCCGAAGCCAAGGGCACGGTCGGCGTGCTGCTGCTGCGCTCCTATCTGCTCGCCGGCAATGCCGGGCATTATGACGGCATGCTGGAGACGTTCGAGGCCAAGGGCCTGCGGGTGATTCCGGTGTTCGCCTCGGGCCTCGATCAGCGCCCGGCGATCGAGCAGTTCTTCATCAAGAACGGCCGTCCCACGGTCGATGCGGTGGTGTCGCTCACCGGCTTCTCGCTGGTCGGTGGTCCCGCCTACAACGACTCCAAGGCGGCCGAAGACATCCTCGCCGCGCTCGACGTGCCGTATCTGTCGGCGCATCCGGTCGAGTTCCAGACGCTGGAGCAGTGGGCGACGTCCGATCGCGGCCTGATGCCGGTGGAAAGCACCATCATGGTGGCGATCCCCGAGCTCGACGGCTGCTCCAACCCGATGGTCTATGGCGGCCGCTCCGACGGCGGCGACGTCGCCTGCCCGGGCTGCGAGAAGTTCTGCAAGTTCGAGCGCAACGAAAGCGGCGGCGACATGCATGTCTGCAGCGAGCGCGCCGAAATGCTGGCGTCGCGCACCGCCAAGCTGGTGGCGCTGCGCCGGAGCGAACGCAAGGACCGCAAGGTCGCTGCGGTGCTGTTCAACTTCCCGCCGAATGCCGGCAACACCGGCACCGCGGCGTTCCTCGGCGTGTTCGAGTCGCTCTACAACACGCTGAAGGCGATGAAGGCCGAAGGCTACACCGTCGAGGTCCCCGAAAGCGTCGACGCGCTGCGCGAGGCGATCATCAACGGCAATGCGGCACGGTTCGGCGCCAATGCCAACGTCCATGCCCGCGTGATGGCCGGCGATCACGTCAAGAACGAACGCTATCTGCGGGAGATCGAAGCGCAGTGGGGTCCGGCGCCCGGCAAGCAGCAGAGCGACGGTTCGTCCATCTTCATTCTCGGCGAGCGCTTCGGCAACGTGTTCGTCGGCGTGCAGCCGGCGTTCGGTTACGAAGGCGACCCGATGCGGCTGCTGTTCGAGAAGGGGTTTGCGCCGACGCACGCCTTCTCGGCGTTCTATCGCTGGATCAAGCAGGATTTCGGCGCCCACGCGGTGCTGCATTTCGGCACCCACGGCGCGCTCGAATTCATGCCCGGCAAGCAGACCGGCCTGTCCGGCACCTGCTGGCCCGACCGCATGATCGGCGATCTGCCGAACATGTATCTGTACGCTTCCAACAACCCGTCCGAAGGCGCGATCGCCAAGCGCCGCTCGGCCGCGACGCTGGTCAGCTACCTGACGCCGCCGGTCGCGCATGCTGGGCTGTATCGCGGGCTGCTCGAACTGAAGTCGTCGCTCGAGCGCTGGCGCGGGCTGACGCCGGAGGAAGAAACCGAGCGCGCTAATCTCGCGACGCTGGTGCAGGCGCAGGCCGCGGGCCTCGACCTCGCCCCGGCCGAGCCGGCTTGGACTGCCGAGGAAGCGGGCGACACCATCGCCAAGCTCGCCGACGCCGTGCTCGAGATGGAATACGCGCTGATCCCGCACGGCCTCCATGTCGTCGGCAACGTGCCGTCCGAAGAGGAGCGGGTCGAGACGCTGGAAGCCGTCGCCGATGCGATGCACGGCAAGCGCCCCGACAAGTCCCTGCTCGAAGCGCTGGTGCGCGGCGGCCATCCCGAACACCTGTCGGGCAACGGTCCGGAAGCGCAGGCCAATCTCGACATGCTCAAGGAGCTCGCCGGGATCGACAAGCTGCTCGCCGAGGATCACGAACTCGCCGCGATCCTTCGCGCGCTCGACGGCAAGTTCATCCGTCCGGCGCCGGGTGGCGACCTGTTGCGCACGCCTCAAGTGCTGCCGACCGGCCGCAACCTGCACGGCTTCGATCCGTTCCGGATTCCGTCGGCCTACGCGCTGCAGGACGGCGCCAAGCAGGCGCAGCGGCTGATCGACAAGCACATCGCCGAGGGCAATCCGCTGCCCGAGACGGTCGCGATCGTGCTGTGGGGTACCGACAACCTCAAGAACGAAGGCGCGCCGATCGGCCAGGCCCTGGCGCTAATGGGCGCCCGGCCGCGGTTCGACGGCTACGGCCGTCTCGCCGGCGCCGATCTGATCCCGCTGGAAGAACTCGGGCGGCCGCGCATCGACGTGATCATCACCATGTCGGGCATCTTCCGTGACCTGCTGCCGCTGCAGATCAAGCTGCTCGCCGAAGCCGCCTTCATGGCGGCGAGCGCCGAGGAGCCGGCCGAGCAGAACTTCATCCGCAAGCATTCGCTGGCCTACCAGGCCGCGCACAACTGCGACATGGAGACGGCCTCGCTGCGGGTGTTCGGCAACGCCGACGGCGCCTACGGCTCCAACGTCAACCATCTGGTCGAGAACAGCCGCTGGGAAGACGAGGACGAGCTCGCCGAGACCTATACCAAGCGCAAGAGCTTCGCTTACGGCCTCAAGGGCCAGCCGGTGCAACACGCCGAGCTGCTCAAGAGCGCGCTGGCCGACGTCGATCTCGCTTATCAGAACCTCGACTCGGTCGAGCTCGGCGTCACCACGGTCGACCACTACTTCGACACGCTCGGCGGCATCAGCCGCGCGGTGCGCAAGGCGAAGGGTGGCCAGGCCGCGCCGGTGTATATCGGCGACCAGACCCGCGGCGCCGGCACGGTGCGCACGCTGTCGGAGCAGGTCGCACTCGAAACTCGCACGCGGATGCTGAATCCGAAGTGGTACGAGGGCATGCTCAAGCATGGCTACGAAGGCGTGCGTCAAATCGAAGAGCACGTGACAAATACTATGGGCTGGTCGGCAACCACGGGCGAAGTCGCCCCCTGGGTGTACAAGCAGCTCACCGAGACCTTCGTGCTCGATCCTGAAATGCGGGCACGCCTCGCCGCGCTCAATCCGGTAGCCTCGGCGAAAGTCGCCAACCGCCTGATCGAAGCGCACGAACGCAACTACTGGTCTCCGGACCCGGAAATGCTCGAGACCCTGCGCAAGGCAGGCGAAGAGCTCGAGGATCGCCTGGAAGGCGTGGGAGTGGCCGCATGAACATCCTGACTGATCCCAACAAGCTGAAGACCTCGGGCTGCGCCGACGTCAACGCGTCGAAATGCGCCGAGGGCGACGGCGAGGGCAGTGTCCAGGTCCAGCTCGACCCCAACCTCAACATCGGCACCGCCAAGGTGTTCTCGATCTACGGCAAGGGCGGTATCGGCAAGAGCACGACCTCGTCGAACCTGTCGGTGGCGTTCTCCAAGCTCGGCAAGCGCGTGCTGCAGATCGGCTGCGATCCGAAGCACGACTCGACCTTCACGCTCACCAAGAAGCTGATGCCGACGGTGATCGACGTCCTGGAGTCGGTGAACTTCCACTCCGAGGAGCTGCGCCCAGAAGACTTCGTGTTCGAGGGCTACAACGGCGTGATGTGCGTCGAGGCGGGCGGTCCGCCGGCCGGCACCGGCTGCGGCGGCTACGTCGTCGGCCAGACCGTCAAGCTGCTCAAGGAGCATCATCTGCTCGAAGATACCGACGTGGTGATCTTCGACGTGCTCGGTGACGTGGTGTGCGGCGGCTTCGCCTCGCCGCTGCAGCATTCCGAGCGGGCGATGATCGTCGCCGCCAACGATTTCGATTCGATCTTCGCCGCCAACCGCATCGCCGCGGCGATCCAGGCGAAGTCGAAGAACTATGCCGTGCGTCTGGCGGGAGTGATTGCCAATCGCAGCCGCGAAACCGACCAGATCGACAAGTTCGGCGAGCGCACCGGCATCAAGCGCGTCGCGCATCTGCCGGATCTGGATGTCATCCGAAAGAGCCGTCTGAAAAAGATGACGCTTTTTGAGATGGATCACACCCCAGAAATTGAAGCTGTGCAAAATGAGTATCTTCGGCTCGCGACGGATTTGTGGGAGGCGAAGGAACCCCCGGTCCAGGGCAAGCCGCTGAAGGATCGCGACATCTTTGATCTCTTGGGATTTGATTGATGGCGTTGGGCAGCTACATCGAGCGTCGCGGCGAGCTTGAAACCTATTTCGATCGCACCGCGGCCGACACCTGGGCCAAGCTGACGTCGGATGCTCCGGTCAGCGGCATTCGCGCCACCGTGCGCGCCGGCCGCGACGAAATGCGCAACACGCTGCTGTCGTGGCTTCCCGCCGACATGACCGGCACCCGGCTGCTCGACGCCGGTTGCGGCACCGGCGCGCTGTCGATCGAGGCGGCGCGGCGCGGTGCCAAGATCGTTGCGATCGATCTGTCGCCGACGCTGGTGGCGGTGGCGCGCGAGCGTCTGCCGGCCGACATCGATCCGGCCGCGATCGACTTCCGCTCCGGCGATATGCTCGACCCCGAACTCGGCGAGTTCGACTTCGTGGTCGCGATGGATTCGCTGATCCACTATTTGCCGCACGACATCTGCCGCATGCTGGCGACGCTGGCGTCACGCACCCGGCAGTCGATGGCGGTGACGTTCGCGCCGAAGACGCCGCTGCTGACGCTGATGCATTTCGTCGGCGGCTTCTTCCCGCGCGCCGACCGTGCGCCGGCGATCGAGCCGATCAGCGAAAAGACACTGCGTAGCCTAGTGGCCGAAGAGCCGCTGCTGGCGCAATGGCAGCCCGGCCGCACCCATCGGGTGTCGTCCGGCTTCTACACCTCGCAAGCCCTGGAGATGGTTCGACGATGAGCCAACTGGCGGCGACATTGGCGAAAGGCTGGATGCGTCTCGGGACGCGTTTCCTGCCGTTCGCTGACGCGGCGACGAAGGAGCTTCCGCTCGGTCGTCTGCTGCGTCTGTCGCTGTTTCAGGTCTCGGTCGGCGCTTCGATCGTTCTGCTCAACGGCACCCTCAACCGGGTGATGATCGTCGAGCTCGGCGTCACCACGCTGCTCGTCTCGCTGATGGTGTCGCTGCCGCTGGTGTTCGCGCCGTTCCGCGTGCTGATCGGCTTCAAGTCCGACCTTCACCGCTC
>NZ_QTKI01000104.1:0-13296 GCF_010820945.1 Rhodopseudomonas sp. BR0C11 | reverse complement strand
CCGTGGCGGTTGCGGCTCGCGAAGACATCCTGGATCGCGGTGTTGCTCGCCAGCGAAGCCGCCAGCGCAGCGGCGCGCTGTTGTGAGGCAGCCATCTGCTGACCGAGCGAATCCTGCAGACCATTTAGTTCGCGTGCAGCTGCCTGCTCGGTCATCCGCGCCGACAATACAATGTTACTGATCGTAGTTGCGGCGACAGCCGTCACCACACTGGCCGCCAACGCGATCGAAAATCGCAAACCGATAGTGAAACGAAAGGGGCGGCGCTGGGCGTTACTCATTCTATGTACCTCGGCACTCACGACCCGCATCGCTGGATCGTCATTCCACAGTGGCGTGTAAAATCCGCTGATGACGCCCGTGGTAGGACCGCGATCTTTACACAACGATTAAAATAATTCCGGCGCTTGGTGCGCAGGCCAGGCCGAACGAAGACTGGACGGCGACCTGATCGCAGGCGCGATTTTGGGAGCTGTCTTGCGCTGAACGGCAAGCGCCTCGCCAACGGATTTGGCTTATGCGACCGGCCTTTTCTCGATTGCTAATCGATTCACCGGAATGACGGCGCAACGATTCAATCGAAAACAATCTTTGGCGCTGATCCTCGCGTCACAACTCACGTCATGAACGGGACACTCGAATGACGAATGCATATTCGAGAGGCGCGGCGCACTAACGTCGACGAAAGTTCTAGATGTTTGTCGCGTGCAAGCGGACGACGTTACCTCACACAACGTCCGTCTCGATCGAACTGATCGAGAACACGATCCTAATGCTTGGTCGGGACCTGGCTGAGCAGGATGCGCTTCAGCTTGGCGCGTGCATGCATCTCGGTGGCGGACTGCATCACGAGGCCCTTCGGCGCATCGCTGAGAGATTCGGCCTGCGCCCATTCGGCGGCGGCTAGCCATTCCAACTCGTCGGGCGACAGGTTGCGGAAGGGAGCTGGGTCGGCGACCTTCATGGCGATTTCCTCATAGGGGCGATCCCGGCTGCTTCGGCTCCGATCGCTTGTCGTTATGGAGAGCAGCTTAGGGCGATGGCGGCCCGACAACAACTGCGACATATCCGGCCGTCGCAAACGTTAGTTGCAAATGCCAAGCTAATGCGATGTTGACGCGCTCGGTTGCAGTGGCCACCATCGCGGTGGATAGCTGAGTCAGGTTCGTCCGACCTGTGTGTGTTTGTCCCTCCTTCGATTCTGCTCGACATGACTGATCTGCGATCCTATCGCGCACCGTGGTGGCTGCGCGGCGGCCATCTGCAAACCATCTGGCCGACGCTGTTCGCGCAGCCACGGGCCTCGCAAGCCATCAAGCTCGTCCGCGAACGCTGGCGGGCACCCGACGGCGACTTCATCGATATCGATCATCTGCCCGGGCCCGACCATGCGCCGTGGCTGGTGCTGTTTCACGGCCTCGAAGGATCGTCGGCGAGCCGCTACGCGATCGCATTTGCGCAGGGTGCGCTCGCGCGCGGCTGGCGGCTGTCGATTCCGCACTTTCGCGGCTGCTCGGGCGAACTCAATCTCGCACCGCGCTCCTACCACTCCGGCGACTTCGAGGAAGTCGGCTGGCTGCTGGCGCGAATTCGCGACCGCGCCGATGCGCCTGTGCTTGCCGCCGGCGTCTCGCTCGGCGGCAACGCGCTGTTGCGCTGGGCGGAGGAGGCCGGCAGCGGCGCCGCAGAAATCGCGCGCGCAGTGGCGGCGGTCTCAGCCCCGCTGGATCTCGTGGCCGCCGGCGCCGCGATCGACAGCGGTATCAACCGCCTGATCTATACCCGGCATTTCCTGCGCACGATGATTCCGAACGCGCTCGCGAAATGGCAGCAGCATCCGGGACTGTTCGATCGCGAACGGGTGCAACGGGCAACGACTTTGCGCGAATTCGACGACGCCTTCACGGCGCCGCTGCACGGCTTTGCGGGTGTCGATGACTATTGGACCCGTGCCTCGTCCAAGCCGCATCTGCACAAGATCAAGATCCCGGCTTTGGTCGTGAACGCGCGCAACGATCCGTTCGTGCCGGCCGCCTCGCTTCCGACACCGGACGACGTCGGCACGATGGTGACGCTCTGGCAACCCGATGAAGGCGGACATGTCGGCTTCGCCACCGGTCCCTGGCCCGGCCGGGTCACCGCCATGCCCGAGGCGGTCAGCGACTGGCTCGGCTCGATCCTCGGCGGCTAATAGTCGGCGCTGCGCAGTTCGAATTGCGCGATGCTCTTGAACCGCGCACCTCGCGCGTCCTGGCGCAGCACAACGATCCGATCGATTGCCATCCGATTGACGCCGGTGGCCGCGAATTGTTTCCGCAGCAGCACCAACAATTCGTCGTGGCGAGCAGGATCGAGCGAACCGGTCAGCGTCATGTGAAACCGGAACTCATCCATCACATAGGGGTAGCCCCAGCGATCGAGATAGCCGACCTGCTCGGGCGTCAGCCGTTCCGGCTTGCGCCGGGCGCGATCCTCCGCCGACAGCGGCGCCCGAAATTCATCGAAGTCGCGAACGCAATCGGCTGCGAGTTGCTGCAGCGGCTCGGAGGACGTTTCCGGCACCAGCGCGATGAACCCACCGATCGGCCTGATCACCGGGCCGATCTGCGGAATCACCCGCGGCGTTTCGGCAAAGGTCGCACAGGCCCACAACAGGTCGCTTTCGCTGCGGCCGCCGATCAATCCGAACGGCGCCTTCAGGGTGGCGTGAAAGCCGTAGCCGCGCGGGTCTGCGGTGATGTCTCGCCAGTCCGCAATCGCCGCCGTATGCGCGGCGAACGGCACGTCTTCGCCGGTGACGACATCGTAACCGAGCATCGTCGCCCCGAACTGCGCCAGAGCGCTGCCTGCGGCGGGCAGATAGTAAATCGCGTAGCGTGGAAAATTCGACATCGTCGGTGATGATAGCGTCAGATCAGGCGGCAACGCCAGCCGGGTGCGGCAGTTTGCGCGTGATCACGAAGCGCTCCGGATCATCGACATGCACCAGCCGCCCGCCGGCGATCACCGCGACGATCCGCGGCCGCAGCGCGACCCGATCATCGACCAGCACAACGTCAGCGCGCTGCCCGCTCGCAATTGTGCCGCGCTCGGCGAGACCTGCGGCGCGGGCGGGGTTTTCCGAGATCAGCTTCCAGGCCTGCTCCAGCGGCAGGATGCCGTCGTGCACGAGGCGGAATGCGGCGAGCAGCGGCGCCGGGTAGTAGTAGTCGGACGCCAGCACCGAACACAGTCCTTTGGCGATCATGTCGGCCGCCTTGGTCCAGCCGGTGTGGCTGCCGCCGCGCACCACGTTCGGCGAGCCGAACACGATGAAGTCGCCGTGCAGCGCCGCATCGCGCGCGGTCTCCTCGGTGGTAGGGAATTCGGCGATGCCGACGCCGAGATCACGATAACCCTGCCGCATCGCCGGGGTATCGTCGTCGTGCGACAGCATCGGCATTGACACCTCGCGGGCGATGGCGGCGAGGCGCCGGTTCGCCTGTGGCACTTCGTCGCCGCGCGCCGCGATGCGCTCGACCAACCGGTCGAATTCGCCGTCGGACAGGCCGGTGCGCTCGACCATCCGGTTCCGCTTCTGCGGCTTGGCGAGATTCGCCAGCGTCGAGTCCATGTGGTCGTTGAAGGCGAACAGATCGACGCGGCGGTCGCCGATCCACTGCGCGATCTCATCGACCGCATCGAGATTGAAGGTCTCGTGGCGCAGATGGATGCGGGTGTCGGCGGAGAGCCGCGGCTTGGTCAGATCGATCGCATCCAGCATCCGGCGGGCGTTGTCGGCGCTGCGCAGGCCGGGCTCCCACGACCAGGTGACGGCGTGAAAGACCGTGGTCAGGCCATTGGCGATCGCTTGGCGGTCGCTGTCGATCAGCGCGACATCGATCGGAAAATCGACCCCCGGCCGCGGCATCATCTGCCGCTCGAAGGCATCGCCGTGCAGATCGACGATCCCGGGCAGCACCAGCAGGCCGCGAGCGTCGATCCGGATTGCCGCGTTGCTCGCGGCGGAGCCGACCCCGGCGATGGCGCCGCCGGCGATCTGCAGCGAGGCCTCGGCAATCTCGTCGCCGAGCAGCGTCCGGCCACCTTCGATCGCGATCTCGCTCATCCCATCACCTGCTGTTCCGTCGCCGGCTCCCGGTCCGGCGACTGCACTTTGGCGGCACCTTCATATCGGTCGAGGAATTCGTCCACTGACAATTTCCGGAAGTCGGGTAGCGCGTTGCGCAACGCTTCGTGGTCCCAATTCCACCACGCCAGCGCGACCAGACGCTCCGCCTGTTGCTCGGAGAAACGGCGGCGGATCGGCCGGGCCGGATTGCCGGCCACTATCGTGTAGGCCGGCACGTCACGGGTGACGATTGCGCCCGCCGCAACCACCGCACCGGTACCGATGTTGCGGCCCGGCAGGACAATGGCGCCGTGACCGATCCAGACGTCGTGGCCGATCTCGACGTGATGCGAGCGGCGCCAAGCGAAAAACTCGGCGTCGTCGCTCTCGCCCTCGAAATAGGTGCTGGCGCGGTAGGTGAAGTGCGCCTGGGTGGCGCGCTGCATCGGATGATTGCCGGGGTTGATCCGGGTCATCGCCGCGATCGAGCAGAACTTGCCGATGCTGGTGTAGGTGATCTGCGAATCATTGACGACGTAAGAGTAATCGCCCATCGCCACTTCGTTCAGGATGGTGCGGGCACCGACTTCGCAATAGGCGCCGAGGGTGACGTCGTGCAGCTTGGCGGTCGGATCGACGGTCGGCGCGACCGTTAGCAGTTTCGCGGCCATGGGAGTCTCGTGCGCGCTGATTGGGATGAGACCTGTCATCGGCGCCGCTCATGACGCCGTCGTGACGCATCGATGACGCAGCGAAGACCTTGATATGTCGGCGGAACTACATCGACTGTCACACGGCTGCAAAACAACAGCGTTAGCGATTCCTCCCGAACCTGTTTCGGGAGCAGCGCATGCTGGTAGTTGAGGGTCTGACCTGCCGTTTCGGCAGCAAAGCCGCCGTAGATGGCGCATCGTTTTCGGTGGAGCGCGGCAGCTTCGTCGGGGTGATCGGGCGATCCGGCGCGGGCAAGTCGACCCTGCTACGCATGCTGAACCGGCTGGCGGAGCCGTCCGAGGGCCGCATCCTGTTCGAAGGCGTCGATGTGACCGCACTGCAGGGCCGCGAGCTGCGACAATGGCGCGCACGCTCGGCGATGATCTTTCAGCAGTTCAACCTGATCGGCCGTCTCGACGTGCTGACCAACGTGCTGATGGGCCGGCTGTCCGAAGTGCCGTCGTGGCGCTCGCTGGTGCAAATGTGGCCGGAGCAGGATCGCGCGCTCGCGATCTCGGCGCTCGATCAGTTCGATATGGCGTCCTACGCGGCGCAGCGCGCCGACCAGCTCTCCGGCGGTCAGCAGCAGCGCGTCGCGATCGCCCGCGCCCTGGTGCAGCAGCCGGACATCGTGCTCGCCGACGAGCCGATCGCCTCGCTCGACCCGCGCAACACCAAGATCGTGATGGATGCGCTGCTGCGCATCAACAAGCACTTCGGCATCACCGTGCTGTGCAATCTGCACTCGCTCGATCTCGCCCGCAGCTATTGCGACCGGCTGATCGGCATGGCTTCGGGCCGCGTGGTGTTCGACGGCGCACCGGCTGCGCTGACCGATCAGATCGCGCGCGAACTCTACGATCTCGAAGCCGACGAAGTGCTCGGCGCTGCGCCGCACGTTCCGCACGGCCTTCCCGCCCCCGCATTGGCCGGCGTCGCCGTGGCCTGATCCCGGCGGCGATCGTTCGCCGTCTCCCCTATCCGGCACCGCCCGCGGCGCGTCCGCGTGCGGTCGCCGTGTTTCGACCGTTCACCGACCGAAGAGACAGGAAACCTCATGATCAAGCTCCGTACTCTCGTCGCCGCCGCTGCCGCGCTGGCGTTCACCGCGCACGCTGCGCCGGCGCAGGACTGGAAGGCGAAATATCCCGAGCTGGTGTTCGGCAAGATCCCGGACGAGAACGCCTCGGGCACCACCACCCGCTGGACCCCGCTGACTGACTATCTCACCAAGCAGCTCGGCGTGCCGGTGAAGCTGCGCATTGCCAACGACTACGCCGCGGTGATCGAAGGCCAGCGCGCCGGCAACATCCACATCGGCATGTATGGGCCGGCGTCCTACGCCCGCGCCTATCTGGTCGGCGCCAAGGTCGAGCCGTTCGCGATCGAGGTCAACGGTGACGGCTCCAAGGGCTATCACTCGGTGCTGTATGTGAAGAAGGAGTCGCCCTACCAGAAGATCGAAGATCTCAAGGGCAAGAACCTCTGCCTGGTCGATCCGAATTCGACCTCCGGCAACAACGTGCCGCGCTTCATGATGAACAAGATGTCGATCGATCCCGACAAGTTCTTCGCCAAGGTGATCTACGCCGGCAGCCATGAGAACGCGGTGATCGGCGTCGCCCAGGGCACTTGCGATGCGGCGTTCAATTGGTGGAACACCGAGGACGAATCCAACCTGTTGCGGATGGACCGCAAGGGCATGGTCAAGGCCGCTGACTTCCGCATCATCCTGAAGTCGGACCTGATCGTGAACTCGCCGATGGCCTATCTGTCCGACCTGCCGGAAGACCTCAAGGCGGCGATCCGCAAGGCCGTGCTCGATCTCGCCACCAACGATCCGGAAACCTTCAACAAGATCTATGAGGGCAAGGCCAAGCCTTACGCGGCGACGAGCCACAAGGACTACGAGCCGGTGGTCGAGCTGATCAAGTTCGTCGACAGCCTGCGCAAGTCGAAGTCCTGACACATCCCAGCACATCATCGGACGTGGGCGGCCCAACGGTCGCCCACGTCGTCACGTCGGACAACCGAATGCAGGCAGCCGTCACAGAACTTCCCGAGCCTCAGCTCCGCGCCCTCGCCGATCACTACGACGCGGCGGTGGCGGCGAAGCGGCGGCGGCTGGCGCTCGGCGGCGCGATCCTGATCGCCGCGATCGCCGCGGCCGCCTGGATGGGCGAAGTCGACCTGGTCAAGCTGGCCGCTAATTTCTGGCGGTTTCCGTCCTACTTCATCTCGATCGCACCGAAGCTCGCGCTCGCGACCTTGTGGACCGACCTCGCCGACTGGTTCTGGGGCCTCAAGCGCTGGACCGGGTTGCTGCTCGACACGATTCTGATCGCCTATGTGGGCACCCTGCTCGGGGCACTCGCAGGCTTTGCACTGTGCTTTCTCGCCTCGGCCAATCTTGTGCGTTCGCGCACACTCGTCTTCGTCACCCGCCGCTTCCTCGAATTCTGCCGCACCGTGCCGGAGATCGTGTTCGCGCTGCTGTTCGTGCTGGCGTTCGGGCTGGGCCCGCTGCCCGGCGTGTTGGCGATCGCGATTCACACCGCCGGCGCGCTCGGCAAGCTGTTCGCCGAAGTGGTCGAGAACATCGACGACAAGCCGCTGGAGGGCGTGGTTTCGTCCGGCGGTGACTGGTTCGAGATGGTCCGGTTTGCGGTGGTGCCGCAGGTGCTGTCGAACTTCGTCAGCTACGCGCTGCTGCGGTTCGAGATCAATGTCCGCGGCGCGGCCGTCATGGGCTTCGTCGGTGCCGGCGGCATCGGCCAGGACCTGATCGAGGCGGTGCGCAAGTTCTACTACAGCGACGTCAGCGCCATTCTGTTGCTGATCATCGTCACCGTGATGGCGATCGACTATTTCACCGAAGGCGTGCGCCGCCGTCTGATCGGTCAGGAGCGACGATGAGCACCGCCCGCCGCACCCTGAGCTTCGGCGACGAAGCCGGCATCGCCGCCCGCTTTCCCGAACACTTCCGTCCCAACTGGATCAACCGCGCCAAGCTGATCGGCGGCCTGACCTTGGCTGCAGCGATCTTCGTGTTCGGCCTGATCCGGCTCGAAATCCCGTTCGACAGGTTATTCAGCGGCATCGGCCGCCTGATCGAGTTTCTCGGCCTGATGCTGCCGCCCGATCCGGGATCGTGGCAGCTCGCGCAAGTCTATCTGCACGCGATGGGCGAAACGCTGGCGATCGCCTTTCTCGGCACGCTCGGCGGCGCACTGCTGGCGTTTCCCGTGTCGTTCCTGGCGGCGCGCAACGTGCTACGCATCCGCCCGCTGCAGCTCTTGACGCGGCGCCTGCTCGACGCGGTTCGCGGCGTCGACACGCTGATCTGGGCGCTGATCTGGGTCGGCGTCGTCGGGCTCGGCCCGTTCGCCGGCATTCTGGCGGTGATGTGCTCGGATTTCGGCAATTTCGGCAAGCTGTTCTCGGAGGCCTTCGAGGCCGCCGACGAAAAGGCGAGCGAAGGCGTCAAGGCGACCGGCGGCTCGCACGTCCACAGCGTCCGCTTCGGCATGTTGCCGCAGGTGGTCCCGATTCTGGCCAGCCAGGTGCTGTACTTCTTTGAATCCAACACCCGCTCCGCCACCATCATCGGCATCGTCGGCGCCGGCGGCATCGGCTTGCAGCTCGCGGAGCAGATCCGCGTGCTGGAGTGGCAGAAGGTGTCGTTCCTGATCCTGATGATCCTGGTCACCGTGGCGGCGATCGACTGGATCTCCAGCAAGCTGCGGTTCGCGATCATCGGCCGGAAGGCGGTCGCTTAAGGCGCGGCGATCATCGCACTCTCAACCGTCATCCTCCGCGCAAGCGGAGGATCCAGTATTCCAGAGCGTCCGTGCTCTGCCGCGAACTCTCTGCAATACTGGTTCGCCCGCCTGCGCGGGCGATGACGGCTTTTGCGACGTCGCACCGCCTTTTCCCGTCATTGCGAGCGAAGCGAAGCAATCCACAGTTCCATTCACTTGGCTCCAGGATTGCTTCGTCGCTTCGTTCCTCGCAATGACGATTCAAAGCTCTGCTGCGTGACGAGGCGGCGCTTGCGAAGCTGCACCACCAGGCACACGCTAATCCGGCTCGATCACGAACTCGACCCGCTCGGCCGCAAAGCGGGCGCGGGAGGTCAGCAGCGGGGTGCCGTCTGCAGCCACGTCGATGCTCTCCACCACCAGCACCGGCCGCCCGGCCACCAGATCGAGCCGCGCCGCATCGGCGGCATCGACCACCGAGGCGGTGATCCGGGTCGACAGCCGGCGATAATCGCTGATGCCGTAATGCGCCAGCACCTTGGTCATCGAGCGTTTCGCCGCGAACACCTTGGGCGCATCGGGAAATCGCACCGCCGACAGCCAGGTCGTGCCGCGGCTGATCGGCACGCCGTCCGCCGATCGCAGCGCCTCGATCCGGAACAGTGGCGCACCTATGTCGAGATCGAGCTGGCCGGCCAGCGCGCCGGTCGCGGCCTCGCGCTCCGCGGCGATCAATTGACCGCGCGGCTCGCGGCCGCCCGCATTGATGATCTCGGAAAACCGCGTCCGGGTGCGCAGCGGATAGGCGATCCGCCGGCTGCGGACGAAGGTGCCGCTGCCACGCTCGGCGCGCACCAATCCACGTTCCGCCAGCGCCGCGAGCGCCCGCCGCACGGTGTGGCGGTTGACCCCGTAGTTCTCGGCGATCTCGGTCTCTCCCGGCAGCTTGCCGCCGGGCAGATAGCGGCCGTCGGCGATCGCCATCTCGATGCCGTCGGCGACCTGACGCCACAAAGCGACGCCTGAAGAGAGCGCCTCGGCGGTCATGACAGGAACGCTTTCGTGATCATCGCCACGGAATTCGTCGTCATCGAGTTTTCACATTGTGCCTCTATCAAGTTGTCTATTAACATAGACAACTTGAATTGGGCAATGGCGATGCACGCCGAAACCACGAACCTCCCCGAACAAGCCGCGATCGCGCGCCGTCGCGTCGCGATGGCGGTGTTGACTGCGTCGGATACCGCAGCGATCGACGCCCGCGTCGGAGCCCTGGCGCCGCCGGCGTTCACGCTGCTGCGCGAGCCGGAACAGGGACTGGTGATGCTGCGCGGCCGGATCGGCGGCGATGGCGCGGCCTTCAATGTCGGCGAGGCGACGGTGTCGCGCGCTGCAGTGCGGCTCGCCAGCGGCGAGGTCGGGTTCGGCTACACGTTGGGACGAGATCGTACCAAGGCAAAGCTGATCGCGCTGTGTGACGCGCTTTTGCAATCGGCGGACTATTCGGCTGCGGTCGAGGCCGAGGTGATCGCGCCGCTGCGCACTGAGGTCGAGACCGCACGCGCCGAAAAGGCCGCCCAGACGGCTGCCACCAAGGTCGATTTCTACACGCTGGTGCGAGGCGAGGGCTGACCATGACCACCACCGAACTTGCCGCCGGCTTTGCCGACAAGGTGCTCGGCGCGCAATCGACCTTCCGCGCCGTGATGGAAGCGATGGCGCGGCCCGGCCGCATCCAACGCATCAGCGTCGAAGCCGGCACACCGGCGCCGCTGATGCACGGCAGCGCCGCACTGGCGCTGACGCTGTTCGATCACGACACGCCGATCTGGCTCGACGAGACGATCGCAGCGGACGGCACCGTGGCGCAGTGGCTGAAGTTTCACACCGGCGCGCCGCTGACCGGCGATCCCTCCTCCGCGGCGTTCGCGCTGATCGGGGACGGCTCAGCGTTGCTGCCGCTCGAGCGGTTCGCGCTCGGCACGCCGGAATATCCGGACCGGTCGACCACACTCATTATTCAAGTGCAGGCGCTCGGCTCCGGCAACGGCTTCCGGCTGCACGGACCCGGCATCGATGGCGAGACGCTGCTGCAGGCATCGCTGCAGCCGGCCGACCTGTTCGATCGCCTGAGTATCAACGCAGCGATGTTTCCGCGCGGCCTCGACGTGGTGCTGGTGAGCGGTGATCAGGTGGTTGCGATCCCGCGCACCACGCGCCTCAGCCAAGGGAGCTGACCGATGTATGTCGCAGTCAAAGGCGGCGAACGCGCCATCGACAATGCCCACCGACTGCTCGCCGACGCCCGCCGCGGGAAACGTAACGTGCCGGAGCTGACGCTCGACCAGATTTCCGAACAGCTCGCGCTCGGCGTCGATCGGGTGATGAGCGAAGGCTCGCTCTACGACCGCGAGCTAGCGGCGCTGGCGATCAAGCAGGCGCGCGGCGATCTGATCGAAGCGATCTTCCTGGTGCGGGCATTCCGCGCCACGCTGCCGCGGTTCGGTTCGTCCGAGCCGGTCGACACCGGCGCAATGGCGGTGCGGCGACGTATTTCCTCGACCTTCAAGGACATTCCGGGCGGCCAGATCCTCGGCCCGACCTTCGACTACACCCACCGGCTGCTCGATCCGCAGCTCGCCGAAGGCGGCGATCCAGCCGAGCCGGCGACGGCGGAAGCCAATGACGCGCCGACGCCGCGGGTGACCGACATCCTGCGCCAGGACGGGCTAATTGAAGAGTCGCCGATTGCGGATGACGACAGCGCGGTCGGTGACCTCACCCGGGAGCCGCTGAACTTTCCGGCCGGGCGCGACCTGCGGCTGCAGAACCTCGCCCGCGCCGACGAGGGCTTTTTGCTGGCGCTCGGCTACTCCACTCAGCGCGGCTACGGCCGCAACCATCCGTTCGCCGGCGAGATCCGGTTCGGCGAAGTCGAGGTGTTCTTCGAGGCCGAAGACGCCGGCTTCGCCGTGCCGCTCGGCAGCGTGGCGCTGACCGAGTGCCAGATGGTCAATCAGTTCAAAGGCTCGGCGACCGAAGCGCCGCGCTTCACCCGAGGCTACGGCCTCGCCTTCGGCCAGAGCGAGCGCAAGGCGATGTCGATGGCCCTGGTCGATCGCGCGCTGCGCGCCGGCGAACTCGGCGAGGACGTCAAGGCGCCGGCTCAGGACGAGGAGTTCGTGCTGTCGCATTCCGACAACGTCCAGGCGACCGGCTTCGTCGAGCATCTCAAGCTGCCGCACTACGTCGATTTCCAGTCCGAGCTCGGCCTGCTGCGCAAGCTGCGTGCCGAATTCAACCAGGACCAACCCGAGCTGCGCGAGGCTGCGGAATGACCGAGGCGACCTACAATTTCGCTTATCTCGACGAGCAGACCAAGCGGATGATCCGCCGCGCGATCCTGAAAGCGATCGCAATCCCCGGCTATCAGGTGCCGTTCGCCAGCCGCGAGATGCCGATGCCTTATGGCTGGGGCACCGGCGGCGTGCAGGTGACGGCGTCGATCCTCGGTCCCGACGATACGCTGAAGGTGATCGACCAGGGCAGCGACGACACCACCAACGCGATCTCGATCCGGAAATTCTTCGCCAAGACCGCCGGCGTCGCGACGACGACGGCGACGCCGGACGCGAGCGTGATCCAGACCCGGCACCGGATTCCCGAGACGCCGCTGCACGAAGGCCAGGTGCTGGTGTATCAGGTGCCGATCCCGGAGCCGCTGCGCTTTCTGGAGCCGCGCGAAACCGAGACGCGGCGCATGCATGCGCTCGCCGAATACGGCCTGATGCACGTCAAGCTGTACGAAGACATCGCCAAGTTCGGCCACATCGCCACCGCCTATGCCTACCCGGTGAAGGTCGCCGGCCGCTATGTGATGGACCCGTCGCCGACACCGAAGTTCGACAATCCGAAGATGGACAATTGCCCGGCGCTGCAACTGTTCGGCGCCGGCCGCGAGAAGCGGATCTACGCAATCCCGCCCTATACGCAGGTGGTGTCACTGGATTTCGAGGACCATCCGTTCACGCGCTATCGCCAGGACGGCTGCTGTGCGCTGTGCGGCGCCGACGATTCCTATCTCGACGAGATCGTCACCGATAACGCCGGCACCCGGATGTTCGTGTGCTCCGACACCGATTATTGCGAAGGCCGCCGCGCCCAAGGCCACACCGGCAGCGAAACCGCACCGATGGAGAGCGTCCATGCTTGATCGCGTCTCGTCCGCCGCACCAGGCGCCTTCACCGCGGCCGACCAGCCGCTGCTGATCGCCGACGGCCTGTCGAAACGCTACGGCCGGATAGACGCCTGCCGCGGCGTGTCGTTCGAGCTCTTCCCCGGCGAAGTGCTGGCGATCGTCGGCGAATCCGGCTCCGGCAAATCAACCCTGCTGCAGATGCTGTCGGGACAGATGACGCCGAGCGCCGGTCGCGTGTCCTATCGGATGCGCGACGGCATCTTGCGCGATCTCGCCGAACTCGGCGAAGCCGAACGCCGGCTGCTGCTGCGCACCGATTGGGGCTTCGTGCATCAGGATCCCGCACAGGGCCTGCGCATGGCGGTCTCGGCCGGCGCCAATGTCGGCGAACGGCTGATGGCGGTCGGCTGGAATCACTACGGCAAGATCCGGAGCGTCGCCAGCGACTGGCTGGAGCGGGTCGAGATCGATACCGGCCGCATCGACGACGCGCCGCGCACCTATTCGGGCG